>NZ_JBJEXT010000029.1:0-12235 GCF_051886055.1 Mitsuokella apri
GCCTTCTGGCAAAGATATAGAAATTGGTGCTTGACAAAAGGCACTACATAACAGATAGAATGAAGAGAGGGATTATATTGGGCCTGAAAAATACTCACTTTAATGTAGAAGAACTGCGTGAAAAGTTCTTCAGCTGCCGGGGACGCCTCAACCGCAAACCGTTTATCATGCGTATGCTCGGCGTCATGGTGTTTTTCACCTTTGTCGCCATGTTGTTTTACAGTATCTGCTTCAGCCTGATTGGCAGCAAGATGCTCGCTGACGGTACAGCCGTGCTCGTGTCGGTGATTGAGGTTGTTTCGATTTATACGCTGGTCACGCGCCGTCTGCACGACCTCGGTTATGGCAATGCTCTGGCCATCCTGTACCTCGTGGCCGGTATTCTGCAGCCTTTTCTTTTCAAGGCAGTAGAAGGAATGCCTCAGGACAGTATGGAGTCAGAAGTCGTTCAGGCCATCAATCTGTTTGTCATGCTCTTAATTGTCTGCCTCATGCTGATCCGCGGCAAGCGCGGGGATAATGAGTATGGGGAAGACCCGCTCATGCGTTGAGCATTGCGAACCGTTTCCTTTTTTCGTGCTCTATGCTATAATTTTCTCAGGATATACGTCCTGTTCGTGTTGCTTTAATTAGGAAGGAAGAAAAAAATTGAGCAAGCCTGCAAATGAAATGATTCTCGTACTGGACTTTGGCGGTCAGTACAATCAGCTCATCGCACGCCGCGTGCGTGAAAATCATGTTTACTGCGAAGTTCATCCGCAGTCGCTGTCCCTCGAGAAGATCCGCGAGATGGCGCCAAAAGGCATCATCCTGACGGGCGGTCCGAACAGCGTCTACACGGAAGACGCCGTGACGTGCAGTCCGGAGCTCTTTGAACTCGGCATTCCGGTGCTCGGCATCTGCTACGGCTCGCAGCTCATGGCCCATCTCTTAGGCGGCAAAGTCGAGACGGCACCGACGAGCGAATACGGCAAGACGGAAGTCACGCTCAATGAGGAAGGCAAAAAGTCGAAGCTCTTCACAGGTGTCAAGGAAAAGAGCATCTGCTGGATGAGCCATACGGACTACATCGCCAAAGCGCCGGAAGGTTTTACGGTCACGGCCTTCACGCCGGTCTGCCCAGTGGCGGCGATGGAGAATGCGGAGCGCCGTCTCTATGCAACGCAGTTCCATCCGGAAGTCATGCACACGGAACAGGGCAAGGAGATGCTCCATAACTTCGTCTACAATGTCTGCGAATGCAAGGGCGACTGGAAGATGGATTCCTTCGTCAAGACGACGGTCGAGGAGCTCAAAAAGAAAATCGGCAAGGGCAAGGCTCTCTGCGCTCTTTCGGGCGGCGTCGATTCGTCCGTGGCCGCTGTCCTGCTTTCGAAAGCCATCGGCAAGCAGCTGACCTGCGTCTTCGTCGACCACGGCCTGCTGCGCAAGGATGAAGGCGATCAGGTTGAGTCCGTCTTTGGTCCTGAGGGCCCGTATGACCTCAATTTCATCCGCGTCAATGCCAAAGACCGCTTCTACGAGAAGCTCAAGGGCGTGACGGAGCCGGAGAAGAAGCGCAAGATCATCGGTGAGGAATTTATCCGCGTCTTTGAGGAAGAAGCCAAGAAAATCGGCGCTGTCGATTATCTCGTGCAGGGCACGATTTATCCGGATGTCATCGAGAGCGGCCTCGGCAAGTCGGCCGTCATCAAGAGCCATCACAATGTCGGCGGCCTGCCGGACTATGTCGACTTTAAGGAAATCGTTGAGCCGCTGCGTCTGCTCTTCAAGGATGAGGTCCGCGCTGCCGGCCGCGAACTCGGTCTGCCGGAATATCTCGTAAACCGTCAGCCCTTCCCGGGGCCCGGCCTCGGCATCCGCATCATCGGCGAAGTCACGGCTGAAAAAGTCAAGATCGTACAGGAAGCCGATGCGATTTACCGCGAGGAAGTCGCCAAAGCCGGCGTCAAGAACCTCGGCCAGTACTTCGCTGCCCTGACGAATATGCGCAGCGTCGGCGTCATGGGCGACGGACGTACCTACGATTACGCCATTGCCCTGCGTGCTGTCATGACGAGCGATTTCATGACGGCCGAGAGCGCCCAGCTGCCGTGGGAAGTCCTGCAGAAGACGACGAGCCGCATCGTCAACGAAGTCAAAGGCGTCAACCGCGTGCTCTACGACTGCACGGGCAAACCGCCGGCTACGATTGAATTTGAATAATTTTCGCAGCTGAGAAAATCTGCCTATAAAAAGCCGCAGGGTCCAATTTTGGGACCCTGCGGCTTTTTGCATGACATCCATCTCGATATTAATCTTGTCCATGCTCAATCTTCATGGAAGAATTCAATAATCTTGTGGATGGCCAGAGCCATATGATTCGGATTCTGGAACGGGTGGTTTGCTCCTTCAACGGGAATGAATTCGATGACATTGTCCTCGGCGAATTTCTGCGCATCTTCAATCGGGACCATCTCGTCCTTCGTGCCGTGCAGAATCAGCATGGAGTCGGCGAAGTCAAAATACTCGTGGTCGAGCGGGCAGAAGGATTTGAGGTCGTCGAGGAAGGACTGGTCGATTTTCATCTTGCGTTCAAAGCCAATCTGGATTTCTTTGCCTTTTTTGAGTTTGGCGTGGTCGGCTTCGGGGATGCGGCTGCTCATCGTCTCGTACATGTGGATGGCCGGACAGCGCAGGGCGATGCGGCGGAACGGATTGCCGACTTCGATGAGATAGCGAAGCGTCAGATAGCCGCCTAGGCTTGTCGAATAAATGCAGACGTCCTTGGCCTGCAGTTCTTTTTTGGCGTATTCCGTGACGATGGTCAGATACGTCAGGCACTCGGCAACGGTGAGCTTTTTGCGCGCATCCATGCCATGGCAGGGCCAGTCAAAGGCAATGACGCCCCAGCCCTTGTATTTGGACGTCAGATGTTCGCCGAAATTGACCGTGCCGGCTGTCTCTTTATTGCTGCCAAAACCATGTGTGACGATGGCGATATGCTCGAAGGAACGCGCCGTCTTGTCACTTGCGCTGCAGATCAGCTTGCAGCGGATGCTCAGGCCCTGTTCGTTGATATCAAAATGTTTTTCCATATGGGTATCCCTCAGTTTCTAAAATTTTCAACGCTTCTATTATACGCCGAATCAGGCCGGCTGAAAAGTCAGCCGCAATGGCGGGATGAATGGTTCCCAAAAGGATAGGAAAGGATAAAAAAGTACATACTTGTCTATCTTGGCGAATCTGCTATACTGAAACCATAGGCAGAATATGTGTATATATTAGGAAAGTTTAGGATTGGAGGTGTCCGTATGGATCTTGAGACACTGGCGAAGAATCTGAAGTGGCGCGGCATCGAACTGAAGGTTTTTGCGACGAAAGAGGAAGCTGCAGATTACCTGACACAAGCCATCAAGGGCAAGAGCGTGGGCTTTGGCGGTTCGATGACACTCGAGGCAATGGGGCTTTACGAAAAGCTCAAACCAGCGAATGAAATGTTCTGGCATTGGCGTCAGGACATGCCTGCAGACGAAGCAAAGGCCAAGGCCTATCTGGCCGATATCTATATTACTTCGCTGAATGGCGTGGCTGAGACGGGCGAACTTGTCAACATCGATGGCAGCGGCAATCGCGTGGCAGCAACGCTGACGAAGCATGAAAAAGTTTATTTTGTCATCGGCGAGAACAAGCTCGCTCCGGATTTGCATGCGGCAATCGACCGCGCACGCAACATTGCCAGTCCCCTGAATGCCAAAAGGCTGCATCGCAAGACACCGTGCGCCGTCAAGGCCGACCATTGCTATGACTGCAAAAGCCCTGAGCGCATCTGCCGCAGTCTCAACATCATCTGGGAAAAACCGATGCAGGCCGGGGCGTGTGAACTCGTGCTGATTCGCGAAGCTCTCGGTTATTGAGAGACTATCCTGTCAATAGACAATGGAAAGGAAATAACAATGAAATTCAAATTTGCACATAATAACTTCAATGTACTGAATCTCGACAAGAGCCTTAAGTTCTATGAAGAGGCCCTCGGCTTTAAGCCGGTCCGCAAATTCGAGGGGCCGGGCTTTACGCTCGCGTATCTTTCCGATGGCGGCCAGACGCCGCATGAGCTCGAACTCACGTGGCTCCATGACCGCAAGGAGCCGTACAACCTCGGTGAAAATGAGTTCCATCTTGCCGTGCGCACGGATGACTTTGAGGCAGCTTACAAGAAGCATAAGGAAATGGGCTGTATCTGCTTCGAGAATAAGGATATGGGCATCTACTTTATCAGCGACCCCGATAATTACTGGATTGAGATTCTGCCGCCGGAACTTTGATACCAAACGGATGGAAGTTCTATCCCTGCGAAAAAATCCTGCTGACCTGCATTTTTGCGGGCGGCAGGATTTTTTTTATTACTGTTTTTAGCGCCGTGTGCTAAAATACAAATATATCATTTTTATGTTTCGAGGTAGCTTATGCTTCATTATCTTAAGCCTTATTATGGCACGGCAGTGCTTACCATATGTTTTATGATTTCAGAGGTACTCATTGACCTCTATCAGCCGCGCATGATGGCTTCGATTGTCAACGAAGGCATTCTGGGCCTTGGTCGTGGCGGCCTGCCGGACCCTGAGCTTGTGCTTCAAACAGGCCTTTTGATGGTGCTGGTGGTTCTGGTCGGCGGCTTTTGCGGCGTCATGGGGGCGGTCTGCGTCAATCGCTGCGCACAGAATTTTGGCAACGATATCCGCAAGGATTGTTTCCGCCGCATCATGCACTTTTCACTGGAACAGGTTGACTTTTTCCATACGGGGTCCCTGATTACGCGCATCACGAGCGATACGACACAGGTACAGGCAATGGTCAGTTCTGCGCTGCGCAGTGTCGTGCGCAGCACGACTTTCCTGATAGCCGGCACAGCCGCACTTTTGACGCTTGACCTGAACTTTGGCATCATTGCCATGCTGGTCACTCCGGTCGTTTTATTCGAGGTTTCTCTGGTCGTTTGGAAGAGCAATCCGTTATTCCTGCTGCTGCAGCAGAAGCTCGATGCCCTGAACGGCATCATGCAGGAAGATATCAGCGGTGCGCGCGTCATCAAGGGCTATCATCAGGAAAAGCGCGAAAGCCGACGCTTTGGCAGGGCCAATGACGATCTGGCGGCGACACAGCTTCAAGTACTGCTGCTCATCGCGTGGCTGATGCCGCTCGTCAATATCGTTCTGAATTTGGCACTGGTTGGCGTCATTTACGTTGGCTCGTTCGATGTACAGGCCGGTTTGATTGGCCCGGGAACCATCATGGCCGCTCTTACGTATATTGTACAAATTTTAAATGGCCTCTTGATCTTCGCGATGATTCTGCAGCTTTTTGCGCGCGGCCTTACTTCCAAACGCCGTTTGCAGGAAATTTTACAGACAAGACCTGTTCTGGAAGATGGCAGATACCCGCACGGAATTCCTCAAAAGACGGATACCTGTTTGGATTTTCACCATGTATCGTTCCGTTATCCTTCGCAGATGGAAAATGTCCTGACGGATATCTCGCTGACTGTCAAGCGGGGAGAGACACTGGCCATCGTCGGCGCGACGGGTTCGGGCAAGAGCACGCTCATCAAGCTTTTGCCGCGTTTTTACGATGCCTCGGCGGGGCAGGTGCTGGTGGATGGAGTCGATGTACGCGATTATCCATTGAAGGATTTGCGTCAGAAGATGGCTGTGGTTCTGCAGAAAACAGAGCTTTTCTCCCTGAGTATCCGCGACAATATCGCATGGGGCGAGGATGATGTCTCCTTTGACGAGGTGAAAGAGGCTGCCCATATTGCGCAGGCAGATGGTTTTATCGCGCGGCAGCCGGATGGCTATGATACGGAAGTCGCCGAGGGCGGCATGAGCCTTTCGGGCGGGCAGCGTCAGCGGCTGGCCCTTGCGCGCGCCATCGTCCGTCAGCCGGAAATCCTGATTCTCGATGACAGCACGAGTGCCCTTGATTTGCGCACGGAAGCTGCTTTTTATGAGGCACTTGGCGCTTATACCGAAAAACTCCGTGCCGAAGGCCGCTCCCTGACGAAAATCATCGTGGCCCAGCGCATCGCGACGGCCCGCCGCGCCGACCGCATTGCCGTGCTCGAAAGCGGCCGTTTAGCGGCCTTGGGGACACACGCAGAACTCTTAAAGGATTCGGCCGTTTATCGGGAAATCTGTGCTTCGCAGCTCGGCGTGGGCGAGAGGGGAGATGAACTCTGATGGCAGCAAGAAAAAAAGCAGAAGATTATTTTCGCCGTCCCCGTCGTATCGGTGCTCCTGTCGAAAAAGCCGTACATCGCAGGGCGACATTTCTGCGCCTGCTCACATACTTTCATGCAGAAAGAATGCGCCTGCTGCTGCTGACTTTTGTCGTCACGGCCGGTGTCATAGCCGGCGTTGCGGCGCCGATTTTCCAGAGTCAGGCCATTGATGCGATTGCCGAAGCGGCGTATGCTTCGCTGCCCCGCATCCTGCTCTCGATGCTCGCAGCCTGTGCCCTGTACGCCGTTATGGTCTTTTTTCAGGGCCGCCTAAGTGCCAGACTCAGTCAGAGCATCATCCGCCGCCTGCGCCGCGACCTCTTTGACAAAATCAATACCCTGCCGCTCTCTTATATTGACCGGCACTCCCATGGCGACCTCATGAGCCGCATGACAAATGATGCCGACAATATTGCCAGCGTCATCTCGACCTCGCTCGGCGCCCTGTTTGCCGGTGTGCTGACTTTAGTCGGCACGGCCATCGTCATGCTGTCGTTCAGCGTGCCTTTGACGCTTTTGACCTGTCTGACGGTCGTGGCGACGGTTCTGACGACGAAATTGATTGCCAAGAAGATGGGCAAGTATTTTCTCAACCGTCAGGAACTTTTAGGCAGCCTCAACGGCATGGTGGAGGAAAAAGTCACGGCGGTGCGCACGGTCAAGGCGTATTCGAGGGAAGAGCGCATCATCAAGGAATTCGAGCAGACCGCGGATGCCTTGACAAAAACGGGCATCCGCGCCGAGAGCATCGGCAATTCGATGGGACCTTTGATGAATATGATTTCCAACTGTTCCTTTGTCATCGTTTCGGTTTTCGGTGCTTATTTTGCCCTAAAGGGCTGGATTACGGTCGGCGTCATCTCGGCTTTCATCATCTATTCGAAGCAGTTCACGCGTCCAATCAACGAGATTGCCCAGCTTTACGGGCAGATTGAGACGGCTCTGGCCGGTGCCGAACGCATTTTTGCCGTGCTCGATGAAAAGAGTGAGCCGGAGGGCGGCGCGGAAGTGCCGGTTCGGACTCGCGATGTCATCGAATTTCGCCATGTGAATTTTTCATATGTGCCAGAAAAACGTGTGATTGATGATTTCAATCTGAAGATTGAGGCAGGCAAAAAAATCGCCCTGGTCGGTGCGACGGGCTCCGGCAAGACGACGATTGTCAATCTGCTGATGCGGTTTTACGAAATCGACAGCGGCGAAATTTTGCTCGATGGCAGAGACATCCGCGAATATTCGCTCAGCAGCCTGCGCGGCCTCGTGGGCATTGTTTTGCAGGATACGGTGCTGTTCTCGGATACGGTTCATTATAATCTGGCCTATGCGAAACAAAATGCCTCCACTGAGGAGATTGAACGGGCGGCAAAACTTGCCAATGCCGATGAATTCATTCGCCATCTGCCCAAAGGATATGAGACGGTTTTGACGGGAGCTGGCAGCAGCCTGTCCGAAGGACAGCGGCAGCTTTTGGCCATCGGCCGCGCCTGCCTCGCAAATCCGCGCATCCTGATTCTCGATGAAGCGACATCGAATGTCGATACGCGCACGGAAGCAAAGATTCAGGATGCCATGACGCGCCTGATGCATGACAGGACCTGCCTGATTATCGCACACCGCATTTCGACGATACGCGATGCCGATACAATTATCGTCATGGAGCAGGGACATATCGCCCAGCAGGGCAGCCACGCGGAACTCATAAAAAAAGAAGGCCCATACAGGGACCTTTATTTGACGCAGTTTGCGGGACAGGCTTCGTAACCATCCTGATAAGGCTGCATTTTCGAATCTATGTGCTGTTTGTGCTATAATGTAGGCGTAAGCATCGAACAGATGAATTTTCGGACTCTGAGCAGGGGGTGCGGTATGGATAAGGAAAAAATAGAAGAACTCGGTGAATACCTCAAAATTTTTCAGCCTATTTACGCCAGACGCCTGGAAAAGACGCGGCTCGAGAAGATGCGTTTTGCTTATTACACGAGCGCGAGCACGGGCATCAATATCCTCAAGGGACATGCCCTCTGGATGCGGGCGGCTGCCTGCATGAACGATTACCGCGAAATCGATTACGGCATCCAGTTGCTCAATAAAACGGTGTATGGCTCCGACTACCGCCGCGAGCGCATTTTGCAGCTTGCCAGGCGTCTCGATTGGGGCGAAAATGTGCTCGACTCCATGATGAGCGACCTCAACAACAATGAGCAGCGTTATATTACGCATACGTATCTCGCATGTGTCTCGGAGCACCGGCCGCGCGAACATGGCAAGGGCCGGCTCTCGATGTGGCGCGCCTATGGCCGCAAGACCGGCGTGGCCGTCGTCCTGAAGCCGACAGCCATTTTCGGCCAGCTTGACCCGCTGCCGCTGCGGCTGACACCCGTGGAATACTTGACACAGGCGCAGTTTACAGAGGGCTTCGACTGGATGCTCGACAATATCGAACAGCATCTCGAAGAGCTTCAGACACGGGAACCGGCCAAAGTCCTCGAGTATTTCGTCAATATGCTCATGACGTCCCTGTTTTCCATCAAGAATCCGGGCTTCAACGAAGAGCGCGAATGGCGCTTTGTCTACCATGAGTCGGCCAGCGGGCATCTGCATCACGATATTGTCGTTGTTGACGGCATTCCGCAGATCATCTACAAACTGCCGCTCAAAGGACCAAATGACGATGGTCCGGGCGTGCCGCTCGCCGACGCTCTCGAAGAAATCATCATCGGTCCGAGCCAGTACGCTGAGGTCATCGAGGCCGCTTTTATCCGCATGCTGCAGGAATTCGGCATTCCGGATGCAGCGGACCGCGTGAGCAAGAGCAACATTCCTTTGCGCTGAATTATTCTTTTTCTTGGAACAGATCGTCGTCATCACTCTGCCAGCAGCTCATTTTCCGGACGTTGAGACAGCTGATATGGCCGCCCGGCAGATAGGAGCCGGTGTCGATGTCGATGATGTGATTGCGAAAACTAAGGGGATGGCTGCGGCTGCGGTCGAAGCACTGCACGGGCGTATGGCCGACAATGACCGTCTGTTCGCCGTCGTATTCCTCGTAGAATTCCGCGCGCAGCCAGAGCATATCGTCGACCTGTTCTTCATAGGAAAGTTTTGAGTAAAAACCAGCATGGGTGAACAGGTATGTTTCGCCGACCGCCGCGATATGGTCAAGGGAGAGCACGAAGTGCAGAAGTTCGTGGTAGAGGCTGCAGTCTTTTTCGTAAACCTTTTTGAGGCTCGCAAATGTAGCCTGACCGCCGCTCCTAAGCCAGCCGTGCTGCAGGTCCATGGGCTCGCGAATGCTGTGATTTTGAAAATAATGGCGCATCATGGCTTCGTGGTTGCCCGTCAGCGTGACGACATAGGGAAATTTTTCCTTGAGCTTCATGACCATCTGCAGGACTTCGGCCACCTCGGGTCCGCGGTCGATGTAGTCGCCGAGAAAAATCAGCAGGTCCTGCTGCGGGTCGTAGGGGATGTGCTCAAAGAGCGACTGCAGGCGCGTAAAATTGCCGTGGATATCCCCAACCGCGAGAATCCGGTTAAAATCGCAGTCATCGGGCACGACGACCATGCCGCCCTCGGAGACCAGCTTCTTTTTGCCCTTGAACTGCTGCCGTTTGGCGGCGATTTCCTCTAAAATATTCATAATGCACCTTCTTTGTGCTGAAAAAATCGGAAGTAAAAAACCGTCACTGCCGTATCTATGCGATGATACACGCCGTGACGGCTCGTTTTTATTATAGCAAAAACACTTTGAAACATCCAGAATGACAGCGGGAGCCTTCTGCGCTATAATAGATATTATATATAATAGAAAGAATCGTAAGAAGGGGGAACGTGTCTTGAAGTACGGTCATAAAATCGCGAATAGGGGAATCCCGCTGCTGCTGACCTTGCTGCTGGCTTTTTTCCTGCCTATGGGTATAAAAGCAGCGTCGGCTTCGCCGGAAATCACGGACGAACGGGCGACGGCCGACTATTGGACGCAGAGAAATTCTGCCGGCGACCAAGTGATTTTGTCAAAGGAACAGGTCAAAGAAGTCAATGCAGGGCTTCGCAGCCGCAATGATACGCTGGCTGATTTAGCGGTCCTGCCGGAGACGGTATCTGCTGATGAGGTAAGGCAGCGCATTGAAAATGTGCAGGCCTTGGGTGATTTTGATACGGCTGCCGTGCCGGACCTTTATAAAAACGGCAGCGGCCTGACCTCGTACAGCTATTCCTTTGCGCACAAAAACTGCAATCTTTCTGCCATTCCGGAAACGGCCAATATCCGTTATGGCGTGGTAACGAGACGCGCAAATCTGCGCCTGCTGCCGGAAGCGACGGGCTGGTTCGAAAGTGCCGGTGATACGCATTACGATACACTGCAGGCTACGGCTCTTGACCCTGCCGAGCCGGTTGCCGTGCTGCTCGACAGCTACGATAAGAAATTCTCGTTTGTGCGCACGCGCTTTTATGACGGCTGGCTTGCAAAGTCTGACTTTGCGGAGACGGGCCGCGCCGAATGGGATAAATTTGCAGCGCCCGCTTCGTTTGCCGTCGTCACGGCCAATAAAAAGACCATTGCCAATGCCGATGGCGAGGGACTGCTCTTCCAGATGGGCGCCAAGATTCCGCTGACGGCTGACAAGAAACTGCTGCTGCCCGTAAATGACAACGGTACGCTGCGGACGGAGCAAATCAAGGCTGCTTTTGACGATACCCTGCATGAGGGCTTCCTGCCCTGCACGGAGAACAATTTCGTGCGTCAGGGCTTCCGCTTTTTAGGCGACGTCTACGGCTGGGGCGGCCTTGACGACAGCGTCGACTGCTCCTCGTTTGTCGGGGATGTTTACCGCAGTATGGGCATTGAGCTGCCGCGCGACGCCGACCAGCAGGCCAAATCCATGCCGCGCGTCGTCGACCTTGCCGGCATGAATGAGGATGAACGATTGACAGCGCTTTATGCCTGCCGTCCGGGGACTTTGCTTGCGAACAACACCCATGTCATGATGTATCTCGGTCAGGACGATGCGGGCACGCCGATTGTCCTGCAGTCGATGAGCAGCTGGTTCAGTTTCTCGGGCGGCTATGCCAAACATTATCTGCGCAAAGTCATTGCCTCAACCGCGACCTTTTTAAATGCCAGCGGCACGCCGTACATCAACGGGGTGCGTTATCTTGGCTCGCTGCGCTGAGCTGCAAGAGAAATTAGGAGAGTAAATATATGAAGAGTCCTTTGCGTTATCAGTTTTCGGAGTACGACTGCGGCCCGACGACGATGCTCAACGCAGTCAGTTATCTCTTTGAACGCGAAGAGATTCCGCCCGAGATCATCCGCAACGTCATGCTCTACAGCCTCGACTGCTACAGCAACAAAGGGGAGCCGGGCCGCGCGGGCACGAGCCGCATGGCGATGATGTTCCTGTCAAACTGGCTTGATGGCTTTGGCCATGCGACGAATCTGCCACTTTCGAGCCAGTATCTCTCGGGAAAAGCGGTGTCCATCAGTCAGGAAAGTCTCGTCAACGATGCCCTGCACCGCGGCGGTGTCGCCGTCGTGCGCCTTTTCTACGAAGTCGAGCATTACGCACTTTTGACCGGTGTCGACAAAAACGGCATCTACATGTTTGACCCGTGGTATGTGCCAGAAGGCTCCAAGGAATTTGAAGGCACCGGCATCGAACTGACGCTTGCGCATCCGAAGGAATACAATCGCATCGTGCCGGCTGCCTGCTTCAACCGCGAGACAAACGAGCCCTACGCCCTCGGCCCCGTCGAAGACCGCGAAGCTGTCCTGCTCTTCAACGAACGCACAAAGAAAACCGCACAGGATACCATCGAATACTTCATCTGATATGTGCGATGGATTTTATATCTTTACAATAGACGTGAAATACGCTATAATATTGAGTGTTGTCGGGACGTAGCGCAGTTTGGTAGCGCGCTTCCTTGGGGTGGAAGAGGTCGTGGGTTCAAATCCCGTCGTTCCGACCATTTTTG
>NZ_JBJEXT010000030.1:0-49650 GCF_051886055.1 Mitsuokella apri
CTTTTTTATTTTTATGGTTTTGCTTCAATGACAGGAAAACTGCCGAGGTCCTTGAGCCATTTGCTCTTCTGTGCCACGGCTCTGACTGATGCCTGCAGGGCTTCTTCGTTGTCCGCAACTTCAAGGTCAAAGAAAAAGATGTACGCACCGAGCTCCGTACGGGCCGGCCGTGACTCGATGCGCGTCATGTTGATGCCGCGGTCCGCAAATTCCTTCAATACGTCGTAGAGGGCGCCGGCTTTCTGCCCGTCAATCTCGCAGATGACGAGCATTTTCTGCGCCGGCTGCGTGACTTTCGGCGCGTCTGACGATGTTATCCGCTGCAGCTCAAAAAATCGCGTCGCGTTCGCCATATTGTCCTGCACTTCCGATGCGACTGTCACCAGGCCGTTGAGCTCGCCGCCGCGCTTCGTGCAGATGGCCGCCGCGCCCATGCCCCTCGGCTCCTGTGCGACGATTTCCGCCGCACGCGCCGTGCTCGCTACCTTGATGAGCTCGGCTTCCGGATAATGTTCCAAAAGATATTTGCGGCACTGCGAGATGGGCTGCGGATGCGAGTAGATACGCGCGATTTTCTGCGTGCCCGGCTTCGTCATCAGCTGGTTGTGCACCGGCCAAATGAGCTCGCGGGCCACCATGAGGTCACTGCTGCGCGCGAGCGTATCGAGCGTGATGTTGATAGCTCCCTCAAGAGAATTCTCCACTGGCACAAGGCAGCTGTCCACCTCGCCATCTTCCACCGCCTGAATGACCGCAAAGATATCCGGATAGACGAGCAGCTCCGGTTTTGCCGGCAGCAGCTTTGAAAGATACTGCGCCGCCGCCTCACTGTGCGTGCCGAGCGGCCCGAGAACACCCATCTTTTTCATATCATCCAGTCCCTTCATCTTTTGCTGAATCTATATCGCGAATCCTGTATCATCATAAAAAAGCCCCGTCCCATACAGGACAGGGCTCTTGTCTCA
The DNA here is from genome assembly GCF_051886055.1 of Mitsuokella apri. Classification (NCBI taxonomy): domain Bacteria; kingdom Bacillati; phylum Bacillota; class Negativicutes; order Selenomonadales; family Selenomonadaceae; genus Mitsuokella; species Mitsuokella apri. Next base: position 966 of record NZ_JBJEXT010000030.1, read on the forward strand.
CCATACCATATGTAAACCTGTTAAGTCAAGCATCAGAGGTCTTTCTGCAGCTTCGCGAGCTCTGGGCAAAGGTCGCCAATCGAGCTTGAGAGGTCGTCCTTCGGCTGCAGGATTTCGAGCACCGGCTTCATCGTCTCCTTGAACTTCGCGTCATCCTGCATGAGCGTCAAAATCGCGCTCGTGTTGATGGCATCCGCGAGGGCCGTATGCTGCGTGCCCTCGAATTTATGGTCCATCGCGCCGAGAGCATGCTTCAGGGCGAGGCTGTTGTGCAGCCCCAGACGGTCGTCAAACTCCTGCTGCAGGTCGACCCAGCGCGAATTGAGCCACTCGAGGTCAAAATCCGGCAGCTTGTAGCGGCACTCGCTGCGCAGCTGCTTGATGTCCGACATGCTCCACGAATAAATCTTCGTCTCTTCCTCGCCGACCCAGTCGACAAAGGCCTTAAAACAGTCCGCATAAGGCTTTTTGTCCGCCACCATGGCCTGCGTGATGCCCGTCAGGCCCGTGATATGCTTCTTAATCGGCCCGTACTCAGGCTTTACATAACATTGAAACTCCGCTTCCTGCTGGAAATTCTCGTCAAGACGAACAGCGCCGATCTCAATGACTTCCTCATTGAGCTTGCGGCGCACCTCGCGAAACTCCCTGCTGACCGGATTCATCTCCAAGTCTACCACAACATGCTTCATCTATTTCCGAACTTCCCTTCATTTGGAGTTACTTGCACTATTCTATTCTACGTTATCCGCGCGTTTTCTTCAACCGGATAATGTGTTATTATGGAAACAGTGCTCACAGAAAATGCACTCAAGACCGGACCTGACTAAAACAGAAAAGGAAGTTTTGCTTGTGAATTACCGTCTCTATCTCTTTGACTTTGACTACACACTCGTCAATTCCGAAGCAGCCATCGTCAAATGCTTTCATATCACGCTCAAAAAACTCGGCTACGAGGACGTTCCCGACGAACGCATCAAAAAGACCATCGGCCTGCCCATCCTCGATGCCGTAAAAATCATCATCCCCACGGAAGATGACAAAGAGGCCCGTCACTTCCTCGACAACTACCGCCCCGAAGCCGACCGCTACATGACGCCCGGCACGGCGTTCTTCCCCGGTGCCGTAGAAACGCTGCGCGCCATCAAGGCGACGGGCGCCAAAATCGGCATCATCTCCAACAAGACGCACCGCCGCATTCAGGAAAAATTTGATGTCGACCACGTCCCCGAACTCATCGACCTGATTATCGGCAGCGACGACGTCAAGAGCCATAAGCCGGAGCCCACGGGCCTGCTGCGTGCCATCGAGCACTTCGGCGTCAAGAAGTCCGACGTTCTCTACACCGGCGACAGCTGGGTTGACGCCGAAACGGCCCAAAACGCCGGCGTCGACTTTCTCGCCGTCACCACCGGCACGACGCCGGCCGCCGACTTTGCCAAATACCCGCATATCGCCATTTTGGACAGCATCGCCGACCTCAAAGGCTGCCTGAAGGCCTGACTCTTGTCAAATCCGGCAAAAAATGGTAAAATAATTAAGTCGGTAACGACGCGGGCATAGTTCATCGGTAGAATGAAAGCTTCCCAAGCTTTAGAGGGCGGTTCGATTCCGCTTGCCCGCTCCATATGAAAAGCAAAGGCTGTCTGAAGAAAATCTTCAGACAGCCTTTTTTATGCTGCGATTTTTCGCCAAAGGTTAGAGAGCGCGATCATCCAGCTGTGCGGCACAATCGCCGTAATAAGCCGATGCAAGGTCGAAATCGGGTCCGGCGTAAAGACCGTAAAGCCGTGCTTCGCGGCCCAAAGCGAACGTCTCGCCACGGCCTTCTGCGTCGTCGCAAACGGAAACCCCTTGAAAAGCCCCGCTTTGTCCGTCTGTTTCGCCACGTCGATGAATTCCGTATCGCGAATCCAATACGGGCAGACCGCCGTGACCGAAATTCCCCGGCTCCCGACTTCTGCCGCCAACGCCCGACTGTAGCTCAAAAGGAACGCCTTCGACGCCGCATAAGCCGCGAGATACGGGATGGGCTGAAACGCCGCACAAGAGGCAATCTCAATGACGTGACTGCCCTTCGCCATATACGGAAGCACAAGTTCTGTGAGCTTTGCCGCCGCACGGCAGTTCAGGTCAACCAGCCTGCCCGTCACCTGCGCGCCAATGTCCGCCGCAAGTCCGATGCGCCCAAAGCCGGCCGCATTGACAAGATACGCGGCCGTCGCGCCCGACTCCTCCAAAAGAGCCGCAATGGTACGAAACGACTCCGTCTCCGTCAAATCAAGCGCCAAAACGCGGCAGGGCACGGAAATCTCCCCGGCAAGCGCCTCCAGCCGTTCCCGCCGCCTTGCCACAAGCCAAAGCTCTTCTACCTCAGACTCCTTCGCGAGTAACCGCGCAAACTCACGCCCGAGCCCGCTAGAAGCCCCCGTAACCAGCGCGATCCGTTTCTGCTCTGACATAATTGTCACTTCTCTCTGCCTTAAAGCTTATAATACGCCTTATACCACTTGGCAAACTCGCCCAGGCCCTCTTCAATCGTAGTCGACGGCTTGAAGTCAAAGTCGCGCTGCAGTTCGCTGACATCCGCATACGTCTGGTAAACGTCGCCGGGCTGCATGGGCAGGAATTCTTTTTTTGCCGTTTTGCCGATGGCCTTTTCCAGAACCTCAATGAAGTGCATGAGCTTTTCGGGCTTGTTGTTGCCGATGTTATAGACCTTATAATGGTCGCCAAGTTCATTGGCCCTTGGCGGATTGCAGAGCATGTGCTCAATGCCCGTGACGATATCATCGACATACGTAAAATCGCGGTACATATCGCCGTTGTTGTAAATCTGGATGGCCTCGCCCCTGCGGATCTTATTCGTGAACTTGAAATAAGCCATATCGGGGCGGCCAAATGGGCCATAAACCGTGAAGAAGCGCAGGCCCGTTGCTGGAATGCCATAAAGATGGCTGTACGTATACGCCATGAGCTCATCCGACTTCTTCGTCGCTGCATACAGGCTGATCGGATGGTCGACATTATCCGTCGTCGAGAACGGCGTCTTTTTCTGATTGCCGTAAACCGACGAACTCGAAGCAAACAGCAGATGCTCTACTTTATGATGACGGCAGGCCTCCAAAATATTGAAGAAGCCGATGATGTTCGAATCGATATAAGAACGCGGATGGTCGATGCTGTAGCGCACACCGGCCTGTGCCGCTAAATTGACCACAATATCCGGCTGGAACTGCTCAAAAAGACCATTGACCGCTTTTTCGTCGGCCAAATCGCCTTTGACGAACGTAAACGACGGATACTCGCGCAGAATCGCCAGACGGCTCTCCTTCAGTCCAACATCATAGTAATCATTGAGATTATCAAAACCGACAACCTTCGCCCCCATGCCGAGCAATCGCTTCGCAAGATGAAAGCCAATAAACCCGGCTGCGCCCGTAATCAGAACTTTTTTTGCTGCATCAAATGGTAAATAAGACATACTCTGCTTCCTTTCCTAACTGCCATCAATCACGGTCAAAAAGATCGCGCGTATATACTTTATCCTTTACATCCGCCAATTTATCATCCCAGCGGTTCGTGATGATGATATCGCTGACTCGTTTGAATTCATCCAGATCGCGAATGACCTTCGAACGATAAAAGTCCGGTTTATCAAGAGTCGGCTCATAAACCACGACCTCAATACCCTTGGCCTTAATGCGCTTCATGATGCCCTGAATGGCCGAAGCACGGAAATTATCCGAGTTGCTCTTCATCGTCAAACGGTAAACACCGACAATCCCCGGGTTCTTCTCGATGATCATGTCGGAAATATGGTCCTTGCGCGTGCGATTAGCCTCGACAATCGCTGAAATCAGGTTCTGCGGTACATCATGGTAATTCGCCAAAAGCTGCTTCGTATCCTTCGGCAGGCAGTAACCGCCGTAGCCAAAGGATGGATTATTGTAGAAATCGCCGATGCGCGGGTCAAGGCAAACTCCCTTGATGATATCGCCTGTATTGAGTCCGCGAATCTCGGCATAAGAGTCCAGTTCATTGAAATACGCCACGCGCAAAGCAAGATACGTATTGGCAAACAGCTTGATGGCCTCGGCTTCCGTCGAGCCCGTAAAAATCATCGGAATATCCTTCTTTACGGCCCCTTCAGCCAACAGATGGGCAAAGACATGCGCACGCTCCGACTTCTCACCCACGACAATGCGCGACGGATGAAGGTTATCATAAAGAGCCTTGCCCTCACGCAGGAATTCCGGTGAGAACATGATATTATCCGTATGATACTTTGCCTTTACTTGCTTTGTATAACCAACTGGTACCGTCGACTTAATGACCATGACAGCCTTCGGATTGATCTCCAGCACTTCTTCGATGACATTTTCGACAGACGACGTATCAAAGAAATTCTTCTTCGGGTCGTAATTCGTCGGCGTCGAAATGATGACAAATTTGGCTCCAGTAAAAGCTTCCTTCGCATCCAATGTGGCCTTAAAGTGAATATCATCACGCTGCAGGAAAGCAGAAATATCCGCATCAATAATGGGAGAAATTCCTCTGTTTAATTTATTGACCTTATCTTTATTGATATCTAAAGCTACAACATCATGATGCTGCGCCAAAAGCATACCATTTGATAAACCGACATATCCTGTTCCTGCAATTGCAATCTTCATACTGTACGCACTTCTTCCTTATCAAATACCAAGTTTATAACGAATCTTCAAGACGCTGTACCAGAACATCCCTTTTAGATAATCACCAAAATATCCTTTTTCTTTACGATAACGGCCCCAGTATTTGAAATCATGATAGTTTTTAGGCTCTTTGACAGGCTGTATATTCGTTATCGTCTCCCAGGGCGACAATGCATTATATTTTCGCCACTGCTCATCAAACTTGGATACCACCATCTGCCATGGCTTGCGACGGCCAGTCCAATGAACAATGACACTGTGTCCCTGATCATACTCACCGCCGTCATATACATTATAGTCAGCAGGCAAGAAATAATTCTTGCCATCAAAAACAAGATTTAACACATCTTGACTTTGCCCTAAGAATCTCTTACGCGGCTCACACTGATAAGAAAATGCTTTTTCTGTAATCTGCTGTTTTTCCCATTCCGGAATATCTACCAGCATAACACCGTCGTTAAAGTATTTGCCACTTTTCAAGTGCAAGTAACCAGCGCGGTAATCCACTGCTGAAGCCCGTTCCGATACAGCCCCCATGGGAGCACCCTGTAGATCCATCTGCCAAAGTTTATCTAAAGGCGCTACACACATAGTGTCTGCATCGAGATAAATATATCGATCAGCATATTCCTGAATAACTTTCGGCATATAAAGACGAGCATATGTTATACGAGAAAATCGTTCTACTTTGATATGAAAATCATGAAATGGATCCATATTCAGTTGGTATAACACGCAAGTACATTGCCATTTCTTTGCAATATTTTTAAGCTTTTCAGCATTTTCATCACTATAACCATCTGTAAAAATATGAAAAATTATATTTTTACCTTTATTATTCTCAAGAACAGAAATAATAGATACCCCCATAATAGGTATATACGCGTCATTCACGTTATAGCAAATGTGCAGACTATTATCAGAAGTAGCTACTTTATTATTATAATACTTAGTTTGAGAAAGAATAAAATTGTCTATATCAAAAAAATCTGGTGAGAAAACTTTCATTTTTGTTTCCTTTCAACTTATCATGTATCTCTTTTCATCCTAGTAGCTTTTTACATTGTTCTAAAACCGCTTCAGGCTTAACCCTCCATAAACAGTTGGGTTTCGGATTACTAGGGCACTTTCTACCTAAACAATTGGGTGGAAGACAATGTTCATACGAACTGAATACATATGCATTTTTATTGATTGGATGCCATCTTTTAGGGCTTGTACATCCATATACTACAACCATGGGAATTTCTGTTGTCGCAGCAATATGAGCTGCACCTGTATCTACGGTCACAAGTAAATCCGACTTTTTCATAAGAGCCGCTAAATCTATTAAACTTGTTCTCCCACAAAAATTAGCTACTGAAGTATGCATAAGCTCAATAACTTTATCTGCATAAACAATATCATTCTGTGCTCCTACAATGAAAAAAGAAGTATTATAATACTTGTTCAATGTATCAACTAATTCAACAAAATATTCTCTGGGCCATGTTTTCATAGGATGTGTCCCTTTTACACAAAGAGCAATATATTTCTCTGCTTCAGGCAACTCATCTAATAATTTTTTAGCATTCTGTTCATTTTCAGGCATTATACGTGAAAAAACAGGTTTGCTATGTTCTTTTATCCCCGTAAAACCTCTAACTATATCCTGATAGATTTCAGCTTGTAATGTATTATATAAATTACAACGAATAGGTATCACCTTTGTATAAAACCACGTCACATAATTTCGTTTATCTTCAAAAACCCTATCTGGACCAATACGAATAGGAATATTAGCTAACCAACACATCAATGCAGGACGTAACTTTCGATCAAATGAAATATTCAAATCAAATCGACGTTTCTTTATGTCTTTCAATATTCTAAAAGTTTGAGAAATAGAATTTTGTTTAGGTCGATAATTAAATACGATTACATCATCAATAACTGGATTATTTTCTACAGCCTGACAGACTGCTGGTTTTACCAATACTGTAATCTTCGATTTAGGATATGCTTTTTTCAATAAAGCAATTGCACTCGTTATTAGAACGACATCTCCTAGATTAACAAGCGCATTAACTAATATATTGGAATAATTTTCCTTGTCGTTCATAGATCTCTCCATTTATTTTTTAATCGCCATATAGTATAAATCCAAACAGTTAATATCGAATTCAAAGAGCATTAATTAAAAATTATAGAAAATATAAGCATTCCTTCTATATATGAAAAACCATCATAGTTTCCTGAAATATTTATGTCGAATATGCGTATACTTTCTATATTTTCTAAGATAAAAATCCATCATAATACGTTCTATATTTTGCAAAATAGACATCTTATAAAAGTAAAATTTATTTTTACGATAAATCCATACATCATCACATATGTATGGGTGATTTCTTAATTCAGCTCGAACATGCAACATTCGCTCCTCAGGAGCAAAAATTATTTTCCCCGATGTCGTAATTCGACTTCTAGAGCCATCTTCTAAATGATATATAACATCTTCATCTGTTCCAAAACGATATACAGACAGTTGGCACTCCTTCATTGAGGAAGGAATGATATAGTCATATATGAATTCATCCTTACACATTATCTTAATATAAGGTACACCAATATTTTTAGGAAATTGGTAAGAATACAAGCCTATTGCACTGATGCCATAATCTGTACCATCTGCTTCTAAAATACGCAACTGGCACGAATTTGTATGCTGAACGACAGGCAAGGAATAATGTAGTAGATTTCCTGACTTAGGCAAGGGCCCCAATATATATTTCATACCATCTGGAAAAGATAATTCAAATTTATTTATCCTACCAGTATTTTCAACATTTCCTCCGAGTTCCACATAAGCAATGCTTACTTCTTCTTTCCAATGAAACGATACCTTCTTTTCTGTATCACTAGAGTTAGGACTCCATAAATACTGTGTAAAAGAAATTGCTTTACTATCAATGTCTGTAATATTTAGAACATTAAACTCAGCAAGTCTTTGAATTTGTCCTGAGCTACCTGTAATATGCGCTTGATAGACAAGATTATCCGTCCGCCGCTGCCAAAAGACCGCATCTGCATTAGCAATACGGACAGCATGAAGAGCTGCACTTTGTGAAGCATGCTGAAACAAAGCCTTGTAAAGGATATTGTATCGAAGAAAATGTCCTCTGCATTCTGGCAGAACAGGGATGCGCACTCGTTCTCCCCACGTATATAAAGATTTGCCAACAAACACATCTTCCCGCGAAGCTGGCAATGGTACCGACTGGATATTAATATCATAAAAATCTTTTGGTGCACCAAAGGATGTACAATAAGCAAAGCCTTTAAACACAGCGGGTTGATATGTATTGCCAGGGCGACGCAAGATTTCTCCCATTGCTTCTTCAAATAAGATAGACGCTGCGCGATGATCTGAATGAACATCAAGATCTACGCAAAAAATCATATCAGGCCGTACATCCAAAATAAGTTCTTGTATATCATTTTCTAAGGCTTGTCTACAGTATGGACTGTGCATCTTATGCTTTTGATAGGCATAATCCGGAGAAATATCTGAGCCATATGTCTCATTGTGCCCTGAAGGTGAATTTACCGGTTCCTGAGCTGTATAAAATAAATGTCCGCCTTTATAATAATTCGATGTATCACCATATCCTAAGAAGATAATGTGCTTAACCCCCAATACGGTCAGGGCCTGTTTCGCTTCCCTCATTCGGGTTGCTGCTGAAAAAGAAAAATCTCCATTCGTTGTGAATGCACAATAAACTTCGGCTCCCTTTTGGACATAACTGTACATCACACTGCCTGCCACATTAATCTCATCATCTTCATGCGGAACAATTACTAAAATCTTCTTGCCCACAGCGGATTGAAAGAGAAATGAATTATTTACCCTACCGATTTTTTCAAGCATATAATTTATTTCTTCCTTTTAAAATAATAATGCACCAGCGATGCTATAAAATACGATATAGTGTATGTTTTATACTCCAGTCTTTTTGCAATAGGAAGTGGTGTTATCTGTAAAAAAAGATCTATATCCTGTTTATATGCATCTAAAGTACTATTGTATCGGTCTTTGTCTCTATTTTTTATATCGTATCGCAATAAGGCAATAATAGACTTCACATACCCTCGAAAAGCTCCTCTTTTTATCTCTGAATCCATAGATTCTATACTTTTTATATGTGTGTATATTTGTTTACATACCTGAAAATTTCCATACCACACATCATAATTATCTTGCCACGAAAGACTATCCTTATGTTGAATATAATGATAAAAAATATTATCCAGGAATACGACTTTCTTCGCTTTAAGAAAAATCTCTGTTACGAATAACTTATCTTCTGAATAAGATATATTTTCATCAAAACACGTTTCACCAATAATTTCCCTTGTATATACTTTATTCAGCGAGCTATCGACAAAATGGCCTTTCTTTGCCAGACAGTTTAATGGTGCTGTGCTGACATAGGATTGTTCTTTCTTGTATGAAATAGGTTTGTAGTTTTCTTCCTTTATGACACAGCAATTCACTAAATCAGCAGACTCCGCCTCTAATGTATCAATCATAACACGATACATATCGGAATCTATACAGTCATCACCATCTACAAAGGAAATATATTTGCCTTTTGCTATTTTTAAGCCGCGATTTCTAGCGGAGCTTACACCCCCATTTTTTTTATCAATAACAATGATTCGATTATCCATACCAGCTGCATTTCGACAAATTTCTAAGCTATTGTCTGTCGAGCCATCATTGACGAGAATCAATTCAAAAGTCCTATAGGTTTGTGCCTGTATACTTTTTAACGTCTGGGAGAGGTATTTTGCATTATTATAGACAGGAACAATGATGCTTAACAAATCATTCATTCAATCCCAGCTCCTTTTTTGCGCTTTCTATAGCACATAAGCAAAGTCCCCAGCAAAGCCAGTAAATCTGCATCATATTGCGGCTAAAAAAGTCGTAATCCAAAAAGCCAAAGATGAATACAGACACAATCGATAGTCCTATTCCCCCTAGCCATGGAAGTGCTCTTTTTTCCTGCGCATATATGCGATGCAGCCAATATATAATCTCTTTAATCTGATAAATGAACAATGCTAAGAAACCTGTTAAGCCAATGATACCAGACTCGTCCAGTACATGCAGATAGATGTTATGTGGAGATTGGATATTCTGTTCATGATTGGGATTCTGAGCTTCAAAGCGCTCTTTGTAAACTTTTCCCCAGTTGCCCGCACCGATACCGACAATCGGGTGTTCTTTCGCAATCTGAATGCCGGCCTGCATCAAATAAACGCGTCCATCCTGTCCAATATTGCGTTCGACACGCTGGGATATAATCATAGGCGACGCATAAGCAATCCCCAGACAAATGAATGCTATTACGGTACCAATAATCTTCAAAGAGAATGTATCACGATGCCTGTAAATAAGCCATGAGAGTACGAAGAAAGAGATTATAAACGTCCCGTATGCATTACGTGACCCCGTACACACTACAAGAAATACCGCTATCATGCTAAAAAGTAACAATACAATACTGCTCTTTAAAAAGCTCTTTCTATACTTTACGACGCCAAAAAGGACCATCGGTAGCATGATGACTAATAACCCCGCTAAAGTATTGGGACTGCTGAAAGGACCGAATAAACGATTCACTTCCCAAACTGGGGTGCGAGCTACAATTACAAAAAAGTATAACAGTGAAAGGCCCCAGCCATACCATATTGCCAGAAAACTCTCCGCCGTAGGTCTTGCTATAACAACAGCCAATATAAACGGTGCTAGGCGTGATATATATCGAAAAAGCAACCGCGGTTGCCCATCGTTAAATGGCAAGGGAATAAACGAGCAGACAAAAAAGAGGAAAATAAAGACCAAACTCACACGAAACATTTTTGTATAGATGATAGGGCCAAGAACAGGTTCGCGATAATATCTGCATAATAACAGATGCAGCAACAAAGCCACGATCATCAAGAATCCCGATGATGCACCACAGCTAACTACCAACATCAACAATGGCAGCTGTGAAATACAAGTTTGCTTCTTTATCATAAAGTCAGACATGCTTTTCTCCTTGATCATGATAACTTATTTCTTCAGCCACTTCTGCACAGGACGCAAAAGATTCGGATGCTGCAGAAGATATGCCGTCAGGCTTTTTTCTGCAGCACAAAGATCATCATATGGCGCTGTGCCCTGCTGGATATCACTTCCAGCTTTAGCAGATAGGAGCTGATAGTAGGTTGCATTACATGCGCCAATTGCTTCTCGCGTTGCCCAATGATACGGCGTCACACAATAGTCAACAGGCTCTGTTAACGAATCAAACAAAGAATAATATTGGAATCCCTTTGGAGCAATCAGTTCAAAGATAGTAGGCAGTATATTCATGTGGCCGCCAATCGGATTATTCGCTAAAGAATCTTTTGTAAGTTCCCTATGATGGAACATCAGAATTGGCGAATGCAATTCCCGGAATGTATATTCGCGCTTCATAAAAGATGTATGCTGCAGTTCCGAGCATTGTGAACCATGATCTCCGGTAACGATAAACAGACTATCTGGATAGATTGATTTCATCTCATCAATAAAGTGATTGATAGCTCGATCCGAATACCAATATGTTCCCAACACTTTCGGAATAATTTTTTCATCCAGCACATCCTGCTGAACTTTCATGATTTTTTCTGCTTCAAAACCAAGTTTACGCAGAGGCATCTTATACGGGCCATGATTGGAAGTTGTATAGATGAAATGGAACTGCGGCAGATGATTATCCTTTTTTATCAGCTCTGCTGCCTTTTCTAAAAAGATATGGTCATATATACCTACCCATCTCATCAATAAAGTGATTGATAGCTCGATCCGAATACCAATATGTTCCCAACACTTTCGGAATAATTTTTTCATCCAGCACATCCTGCTGAACTTTCATGATTTTTTCTGCTTCAAAACCAAGTTTACGCAGAGGCATCTTATACGGGCCATGATTGGAAGTTGTATAGATGAAATGGAACTGCGGCAGATGATTATCCTTTTTTATCAGCTCTGCTGCCTTTTCTAAAAAGATATGGTCATATATACCTACCCAGGAACGAGGAGCATCCGGAGCACAGATATCCGTTGCCGAATATGCATGGTCAAAGCCGCAGGCGGGTGCAAAATGCGTGAAATTGCCATGAGACAAACTGCCGCCATACCAGTAATTTGTCTCATAGCCCAACTTACGAAGCTGCAGAGGCAAAGCCGTAGGCATCGTTCCATGCCAAAACTCTTCGCGTTCATTCAGTTCCAAGCCAGCATCGAATATACCTGACATAAGGCTGACAATTGACGGTCTTGAAATGATTCCTGCCGATAAAGTCGTTGGAATCGAAGCCGTATGTGGATCTGCCATAAACTTCTTTCCTTCATCAGCAATATGAAGATCTGCGAAAGCCGGGTCAAAATAAGGCTGTGAGTAGCTTTCGCCTACGATGAGGAATATATGCGATGGCTTGGCTATCTTTGGTCCTTTCGCCTCATGAAGAAATGCCTGTATGGCGTCATCAAATGATTGGACACTGCCGCCATTTTCCTCAATGAATGGTTTTACACGAGCCAGATTTTCCGTATCACTGAGCTGCATGGTCTCATTCATGGGATGATGACGCAGCATCTTCAGAGCAATCAAATCATCTACCGTAGCTTTAGAAAGGAATGGATCCTCCTTGACCACAGCCGGAATCGTATCCCATTCCGGCTTATTATCATGCATAAAAGTTCCGCCATAACGGAAGAAATAAAAGAACGCTGCCAAGGCTAGAACGACTGCGATATTAAATAAATAATACGCTGCTCCGGCAAAATGAGGATAAGGAATACATGGTATGGACAATATCACACTGATGCCCCAACCGACTAAGAATTCATAAGGAATGAACAGGAGCAAGTTTCGTACGCCATGATACTGGTTGAAGAAAACATCAATCAGATTATGCTTCTCTGCCTTTTTTCCTAAGAAAACAATATTATTGAAAATATCATGGAACTGCGCATAAAAAATCATCTTGCCGACAAATGCAATATACAAGAAAAATGCATAAGTAAGGCCAAGAATCAAGCGTATTATGTCCCCATGCTGCGACCAAAAAGGAATAAACAAGCTTGGCAATGTAACAACTACCAAAGAAAGTAAAAATACATAGGCATTGATATCCATGCCCCACCAAAAGCCAAATCGGAAGCAATGAAATAAAGCCCTTTTCTTTCCTGATAAAGAAGAATATGGCTTATGAACTGCTATAAAAATAACGCGAAATATAGCGCAGAGAATTGGAAAGCAAATAAATAACTTGATATCCTGCTGTGCGGAAAGGAAAAATTGTTCAAACACGCCGTTATCTCCTCTTATTTGCAAATTTCTTGATTTCAGACTCTACAAGCGATTGCCACTGATCCCATATACGCTCAGGTTCATAAGGTTGCATATTCTTGGCAGCCTGATGACCCATTTTTACGCGCAAGCCTTGATTACGCATCAATTGCTCCAGACCATTAGCAAAAGCTGGGATACCATCAGCACATAATATGCCATTCCGCCCATCGGCAATTAAATCCTTAACGGCATCCGCAGAACGAAAGCCTACAGACGGCAGACCTGTAGCCATAGCTTCTGTCAAAGCTAACGGAAAGCCTTCAAATGAAGATGGAAAAGCAAATACATCTGCTTGCTGAAGCTGTTTCTGAACATTATTAGTTGTCCCCATAAAATGGATACGTTTTCCCAGATGATGTTCTTTGATGAACTGGCAAATTTTTTCGTAATAATCCCGCTTCTTTATTTCACCCCAGAGTTCTACTTGCCATTTTGGATAACGTTCCGCCAATAAAGCAAACGCTTCTACCAAGATATGCGTTTGTTTCTGATAGGGATCTATGCGGCCAACCGTAATAATCTTATACGTATCCTTGGATTCACCAAGGTGTGCCTGTTGTGCAACAGGAATCTGCTCTACAACATTTGGAATATATACAACTGGCGTATTCTTAATGTATTGCTTCGCCTCTTCCACATATGACGGCATCAATACCTGAATGACCTTTGCCTTTTCTTTCTCTCGTAAAGCTGCCTGATTGCTTTTCCCCATAATGATGCGAATGGCATTGTGCATCATGGCGATAATCGGCACCGTTCCATGCTGCCAGCGGTCTGCAACTTGTATAGCTTCATGATTATAGACAATGATGCAGTCTACCTGCCTTCCTTGAAAAAGCTGCGATAATTTTTTTACAGACAATGCTGCCCGATACGATTCAACAGGACGATCCATAACAGGGATTACTCGATTGATTTCCCGCTTCACCTTGATATAAAAAGGTATTTTCACCTTCCAGAGATTCAGAAATACGAGTTCTACATGGGGATCAAACGGGAAATATGGCACTGCATTTGTATCATCATTCGTGACTACCACTACATGATAACCTCGTTTAACAAAGGCATTTGCCATATTGGTCAAGACTCGTTCCGTACCAGCACTAGCCGTAACAGTCTCATCGCCCATATATAACAATACGATCGTGCGCATTGCCCATTTCCCTCCTCTGTATTTTACATAATGGATTAAAAATCAGGATAAAAGACTTCGTAAAAATGACTCTGTGCTGAAATCCTGATTGATTCTTTGCAGCTCTTTTTCGTAAGTCGGCAGCATCTTTTTATAGTCATGCAAAAATTCATATAGCTGTTTCGACAAATGTGTTAAATCTTTTAAATCGACCTCTTTACCCACTCGATATTCTTTCAAAATCTCGGGATTCAATACATCTGTTGCTAAGACCGGTTTATACAGGGCAAAAGCATTAAAATATACGGCACTCCAATTGTAAAGATAACGTGTATTGCTATACGGAAGGAATAAAACATCTACACTCTGCAACAGATCATACCAATCTTTTCCGTAGACCTTATGCTTAATAAAATGCACAGATGATTCTTTATCATATTTGGCCATGATACCTTCGATATCCTGACGATCCTCTGCGCTTGTAGGAGCTGCCTGTATAACAAGCTCAGCCTTCCGGTCAAGGTGACATTGTAAAAAGGCCTGAATAATGCCATCCACGTCTTTTTCGCCTTTGCGGTAATGCCCAAAGAAGCCAATGCGAATTGGCTCTTTATACGAAAGCACCGGATTGACTTTTATTCCTTCCGGCAACAAAACTGGCGGCTTTATCAGTTCCACATTGAGAACATTATCATTCTTAAAATCATTACGGAGTGTCGTTACTTTTAATTTGATATTTTTATAGCTTTGACATTTACGAGCCTGCTCTAAAAATTTCGGTTTCTCCTGAGGATTTACTCCCAAGAATATAAAAATAACAGGAATCGGGCTGTCCTTCAGCCGACTCTTATGCAAAGACCGCAGATATCGATATGTCGCTGTTGTCAGCATGATGGCATCCACATCATGGGCACAGGCTTTTTCATAAGCAGAGTTGAACCAGTTAACGCGTCTGCGCTCTCGTTGGATTGACAGCCATATCTTCTTTAATTTTCCTGCTCCCTCATAATCGACAATCTGTCCGCCTTTCATATATTCAATCGGAATCTTGAAGTCGACAGGCAGGGTACTGTTTTCAGGCAAAAACAGTACCGGTTCATGCCCCTGCTTTTTAAGTTCGTTGATAATCAGACGGTCAAATTCTTGTTCAAACCCGCCAGACGTCTTTACTGTCTCTAAGATGGCTACACGCATTACTTTTTACCGTTCCTTTGCAATTCATACAGTTTGAGATATTTGAGCATTGTGTAAAAAAAATGATTGAAGCACATATAGGTTCCCATCCAGCCATCAAGAAAACCAGCTCTCACGACAAACATTTTGAAGAAGCCGCCTATGCTGTGTATAAAAATACCACTTAAGGAAATTTTCTTTCCGCCTTTATAGGCATCTTCTGCCCAAATTGTCGTATAGCGGCATAACTTTCCTTCCCAATGCTGCCAGCTTTTATAGGTATAATGCTCAATATGACCAGATAAATTTTTCACAGGCAATGAGCATTCCGGATGCTCATGAACTTTATGTACCCATTTTACTTGGGTCCTAGGAAACATGCGTGCAACATGATCTGGTTTCAAAACGCCATGATTGAACTTCGTACCAAATGCCACCGATTTTCTTTCCATAGAATACTGATATTTCATGTCCTCCGAATGGATAATCTTATTGACATTTTCTACTAATTCGTCATTCAAGCGTTCATCAGCATCAAGATACAGCACCCAGTCGGCTTTCGTCTGTTCCAAAGCAAAATTCCGTTGCGCAGAAAAGTCGTCAGTCCATGCACGAAAGCTGACTTTTGCACCGTGCTCTTTCGCCAGTTCTACCGTGCGGTCCGTACTGCCCGAGTCAATGATGATAACTTCATCCGTACACTTCTTGGCATTTTCTACAACAGAAACAATATTATCTTCTTCATTCCGAGTCAGGATTAAAATCGCCAGTGAGCTCATATTTCCCTCATTTATTTCATCAGTAATTTGACTTTCTCCGCAATCGACGCGTCGACTTCGTCGAGCAGGGCGTAGCGTTTGCGGTAGTTCGCGCGTTTGCGCGTGGGAACTTCTTCCATGGTTTTGCGGTATTCCGTCATGGGCAGTTCGTAGAAGCGCTGGTCGGCGCAGGGACGGCCGCCCAACTCCTTCCAGAAATCGCTGAAGCTCGTCTTGAGCTTGCGGTCGCGGCGAATGTGATTGTTCGCATAGTAGCCGTAGTTCGTGACGGCATAGATATGCTTAAGGCCAAGGGCTTTCGCAACTTCCTGCGTCGCGTGCAGGATGAAGTTTTTCGTGCGGTAGGCATGGCAGCGCTTCGTGACTTTTTTGACAACATCTTTCGCGTTTTCCATATTCGGTCCCTGCATCGCACCGATCCAAAGGGCCCATTCACCGGCCTTATTCGGCGCAATCCAGAACATCATCTGGTAAAGGTCATTTTCATCGAGGCGCAGAACGACGGACAAAATGCCTTCCTTGCGCTGTCCCGGATGATAGAAAAGTTCAAAACGCAGATGACCGATATCATCCTTGCTTTCCCAAAGCAGATAGCGCTGTCTTGCGTAGATTCCCAGTAAAACATCTTTTTTCAGATGTTTCGCCAGATACTCCATATGCTGCTCGACCAGTCTGGCCCGTTCGTCAAAGGTCGATTTGTTGTAGAAAAACGCTCTCGTCGGCTGTTCGTAGACAAAAGGATATTCCTCCGCAATCTGGCGCAGGAGCTCATCTTTCGTAAAAAACTGGTGCAGTCTGTTCATGCGGCCTGCATTCAGGAGACAGCGAGCAACAAAGACCACCATTCTTCGAGCTTCACGCGGGTTTTCTGTATTGTAAATCTTTTTTCCTAACTTGATATAGTCCAGCATGCAATCGATCCTTTAATATCTCTGCAGGAAAAATCCTGCTTATCTTTTCTTTTTTAATTCTACTCTATCCGTCCCAGAATGGCAAACAAAAAGCCCCATCTTTTGATGAGGCTAGCAAATTTATTTACATTTTGTCAGTTATTATGTTTTTTACCAACAGTTCCCGCAGGCTGCCGCCCTCATACCGCAGGCCCTTGAGCCCCGCGTTTTTGGCGCAGAGCATGTCGGCTTCGCTGTCGCCGACGAAGTAGGACTTTGTGCGGTCGATGCCGAAACGCGCACAGGCTTTGTCGATGAGGCCGGTCGCGGGTTTGCGGCAGGTGCAGATTTTGCGGTATGCGGGGAGCTTGGCTTCGGGATGATGCGGGCAGTAGTAGAGGGCGTCGAGGTGGGCGCCGATTTTCCTGAGTTCCGCGTTCATCCAGTCGTAGACGCGTTTGACGTCGCTTTCGGGGTAAAAGCCGCGGGCAACGCCGCTCTGATTTGTCACGAGGATGGCGAGGAAGCCATGGTCGTTGACGTACTTGATGGCCTCTTTCGCCCCATCGATCCAGATGAAGTCCTCGGGACGGTGCAGGTAGTGGATGTCGACGTTTAAGGTGCCGTCGCGGTCGAAGAATACGGCCTTATTTTCCATATTCGTAGTAACCGCCGTTGTCGAGGAACGTCACATACTCCTTGACGGCCTCTTCCATGTCGGTGAAGCCCTGGTCGTAACCGGCTGCCAAGAGGTGCGTCGGGTCGGACTCCGTGAAGTTCTGATATTTGCCCTTGAGGACTTCCGGGAAGTCGCGGAAGGCAATTTCACCCTTGCCCATGGCCTTGATGACGGCCTGCGCAACTTCGATGTAGCTGTGGGCATGGCCCGTGCCGCAGTTGTAGATGCCCGAAGGACCGTGGTTCTCCCAGAACCAGAGGTTGACTTTAACGACGTCCTTGACGTAGACGAAATCGCGGCGCTGCTCGCCGTCTTTGACCGGCGTGCCGTTGATGTCGCCCCAGCCGCGGAAGAGATGTGCCTTGCCCGTCTCGTTGATCTGGTTGTAGAGCTGATAGAAGATGGAAGCCATCTTGCCCTTGTGGTGTTCCTGCGGTCCGTAGACGTTGAAGTACTTGAGGCCGACAATCTGGCTGTGGGCCTCGGGCATGACCTGACGGACGTAGCGGTCAAAGGCGAGCTTGGAAAAAGCGTACGGATTCAGCGCATCTTCGCACTCATCACCCTCGCGGAAGCCGTGTCTGCCGCTGCCGTACGTCGAAGCGGACGAAGCGTACATGAACGGAATGCGGTGCTGCAGGCAGAAATGCAGCAGCGACTTCGAGTATTCGTAGTTCGTGCGCATCATGAAGTTGACATCATACTCCATCGTGTCGGAGCAGGCACCTTCGTGGAAGACGGCGTCAATGTCCGTGCCGTCGAAGTCGTCGTCCTCGATGGACTGAAGGAAATCATCCTTGTACTGGTAGTCGATGAACTGCAGGCCGCGCAAATTTTTGTAGTTCGAACCGTCCTTGAGGTCATCGACAATGAGGATGTCCGTACGGCCGCGGCGATTGAGTTCCTTGACAATGTTGCTGCCGATAAAACCGGCACCACCCGTTACGATAATCATGAGAAATTCCTCCCTGTATCTATAAGAGTCTGTGTTTTGACTTTATTCCTTGCTTTCGCCTTTGAGCACTTTCATGAGCTCTTCGCGGCTGACGGCGTACGTGCCGAGTTTGGCAACGACGACGCTCGCGGCGAGGTTGGCCATGTAGGCGCTGTCAGCAGGGCTCATGCCGCCCGCGAGGCCCATGGCGAAGACGGCGATGACCGTATCGCCGGCACCGGAGACATCGAAGACCTCCTGTGCCTTGGTCGGGATATGGACGATCTCGTCATCGCGGACAAGGGACAGGCCCTCTTCGGAGCGCGTGACGATGATGTTGCGGATTTTGAACTTGCGCATGACGTAATGCGCGGCTTTCTCGACGGCCTTGTCCTCGTTGCGGATGGGCTCTAAAAGCACCTGATTGATTTCCTTGAGGTTTGGCGTAATGTAGTCCGCATGGGCATATTTTGTCCAGTTGGCCCCTTTCGGGTCTACGACGACCGGCACGCCGTGGGCGTGGCAGGCATCGATGATCTTATGGCAGTTTTCCTCGGTGCAGGAGCCTTTGCCATAGTCGGAAATGATCACGCAGTCGAGGCTTTCATTGAGCTTCTGATTGATGTAATTGAGGAAGCGGTCGGCGTAAGGCCCCGTAATTGGTGCGGATTCCTCGAAGTCGAGGCGCATCATTTGCTGATGGCCGCCAATGACACGCAGTTTCGTCGTCGTCGGACGGTCGGTCGTGATGAGGCCATGATAGTCGATGCCCCTGGCCGTGAATTTGTCGAGCAGGCTCTGGCAGTGGTAGTCATCGCCGACAAAGCCCGTGATGCTCGTCTCGCAGCCGAGGAGCGCGAGGTTGTGCGCGACGTTGGCAGCACCGCCCAAGGTCTCTTTCGTGTCGAGCACATGCGTGATGGGCACCGGCGCCTCCGGCGAGATGCGCGTGACTTCGCCGTAATAGTATTTATCGAGCATGACGTCGCCGACGACGAGAATCTTGCAGCGCGATGTGCGCTGGGCGACAAAATCATAAAGCTTTTCCTTATCCATTCTACACCTCTCTGCATCTAAACCCCTAAAACCTCAAAAGCCTTTAGAGCTCAATGACGCGGCATTTGTAATCGCCTATGTGCTCGGGCAGCTTGTACGCGGGCTCCGCATGATAGGCCGCTAAAAGTTCCTCTGCATACTTCATGACGACATCTACTGGGATATTCTTCATGCAGGCCATGTTTTCCTTCCCCGTGCGCGGACATTCGTGGATGCCGCACGGATGGCATTTTTCGGGTGTCTTGATGAGGACGTCCTTGCCGTCGTAGGGATAGAAGGTCGGCACGGGGCTCGCGCCGAACATCGTGACAATCGGAACGTTCATGGCCACGCCGACATGCATGGGGCCGGAGTCCGTCGTGAGGAACAGGCAGCAGCGCCGCAAAAGGCCCGCGAGGATGATCAGGCTGACCTTGCCCGTAAAGACGTGGACCTTCGGGCTTTCCTTCTCCTGCATCTGCGCGATGCATTTTTCGACAATCGGCACATCGGTCGGACCGCCGAAAAACGCGATTTCATAGCCCTCGCGGATGAAGCGGTCGGCGCATTCGGCAAAGTACGAATCGAGCCAGCGCTTTGTCAGCCAGCTCGCGCCGATGTTGAAGGCGATGACCTTGGCTTCAGGCGAAAATTCTTTCTGCCAGATTTTTTCCGACTTGACTTCGTCTTCAGGCGGCAGCCACATCTCGAGGCCGCGGTCGTCGATTTTCGTGCAGCCGGCAGCTTCCTGCAGGACCTTAAGATGGCAGGTCACCTGATGCATGACAAGTTCTTTTGGCGTGTCGGCCATGGCACGGTTCGGCATGACCTTGTCGAAAAAGCGCTTGAAGCCCGGCTGCGAGTAGCCGACGATGCGCCTGCCGCCCGAAAAAGCCGCGATGGCCGAGGCCCTTTCATTGCGGTGGAAGTTGATGACGAGGTCAAAATGACGGCTGCGGATTTTTTTGATAAAGCGCAGCAGGGCGAAAAAGCCTTTATCCTTGCCGTGTTTGTCGATGAGGATGCATTCATCGATGTTTTTGTTGCAGCGCACGAGGTCGCCTAAAGGCTTGTCCGTCAAGAGGGCGATATGGGCCTCGGGGTAATTCGTGCGCAGGGTGCGCAGGGCCGGCGTCACGAGCATGAGGTCGCCGATATGCATCGTGTTGATGACGAGGATGTTCTGATACATGAATTTTCCTTCTTATATATTGGCTGTGTCAAGCGAGAGCAGTTTGCAAAGTTTCGCCTCGACCGCCTCGGGCTGGATGATGGCCATGCAGTCATGGCCGAGCGGGCAGGCGCGCTTCATGCACTCGCGGCAGTCGCGGTCCACGACAAGCAGATTGTCCATCTGACCGTAAGGACCGGTGCGTCTCGGATAGGTCGGGCCCATCAGCATGATGGTCGGGGTCTTGAGCCCGACGGCGAGGTGTGTCGGGCCCGTGTCGCCGCCGACGACGGCCGCGGCCTGCTGGAAAAGATAGGCAAGTTGCTTAAAATTGAGTTTGCCGACGAGATTGATGGGCGGAATGTCCATCTTCGCCATGATTTCCGCGGCCTTCTGCGATTCGACCGGGCCGCTGCCGACGAGCACCGGGATGATTTTTTTATCGTAGAGCCAGTCGCCGAGGGCCGCAAAATGGCCGTCGGGCCAGCATTTTGTCGGCCAGCTGGCGCCGACAACGCAGACGACATAGGGATTTTCCATATTGGCCCCGGCCTGCGCGAAAATCTGGCGCGTCAGACGCTGCTCCTTTTCCGGCACTGTAAGCGGCAGGCGCACGTCCTTGACCTTGCAGCCGATGGCGCGCGCCGTGTCGAGGTAGCGTTCAATGACATGGTCGTGCACGTGCTCGCCGACGACGAGTTTTGAAACGTACTTGCTGCCCTCGCGCATATTCCACATGCCGAATTTCATGCCCTTCGGGGCCTTGGCGAGCGAAGCGACAGCGGCCGACTTGAAAAGCCCCTGCAGGTCGAGCACAACATCGTAGTCGCGCTCTTGAATTTTTCTGCGCAACGGGCCGAAGTTTTTGAGGAAGCCGCCGAAATGGCGGAATTCCTTTTTATGAAAGACGATGATTTCGTCGATGCAGGAGTCCATGGCTACGATGTCATAGGCAGGAGGCTCGACGACCCACGTCAGATGAGCGTCAGGATACGTCTCTTTGATGGCGTAGCTCACGGGCAGGGCATGAATGACGTCGCCGATGGAGCTCATCTTGACGACCAGAATGTTTTTCATACCCATCACCCTTCCTGCTTGATTTTCTCGATAATATTCGTAGTCGAGCGGCCCTCGACCATGTTGACGAATTCGACGCGGCCGCCGTAACTCTGGACGATTTTGGCTTCGGGCAGGGTATCGAGCGTGTAGTCGCCGCCCTTGACGTAGACGTCGGGGCGGACTTTTGCGATGATCGTCTCGGCCGTCTTTTCGCCAAACAGCACGACGTAATCGACGGACTTCAGGGCACCGACGACTTCGGCGCGGTCGAGTTCGCCGTTAATCGGGCGCGTCGGACCCTTGTTCGTGCGGACCGAATCGTCCGTATTGAGTCCGAGCACAAGGCAGTCGCCGAAAGAACGCGCCTTATTCAAATAGCGCACATGGCCGGCGTGCAGGATGTCAAAGCAGCCGTTCGTAAAGACGATTTTCTGCCCTGCACGGTGCAGGATTTCGCAGAGTTTCTCGATATCATTTGGTGCAACCAGCATGTTCTTCCCTCTCTTTGCCTTGCAGAATTTCTACGGTCTTTTTGAGTTCCGCGGCCGAAACGGTGCTCGTGCCGAGCTTGCGCACGGCGATGCCGCTCGCGATATTGCTGAGCCTTGCGGCCATGTCCGGCCTTACGCCAGCAGCGAGGGCTAAGATAACCGTGGCCACGCAGGTATCGCCGGCACCCGAGACATCGAAGACCTCACTCTTATCGGAAACGGGGATATTATGAATGGAGCCATTCCGCTCGACGAGGACCATGCCGAGTTCGCCGCGCGTCACGAGCACGCCGTCGGCATCGAGCTTTTCGCGGAGCTCTTCGCCGGCCTCGCAGATTTCCTCGGTCGAGTGCAGTCTGCGTCCGACGGCAGAGGCGAGCTCCGCGTCATTCTGCTTGACATAGCCGATGCCATGGAAACGGCCGACATCGTAGCGCGAATCGACGATGCTCGGCAAATCATGCTCGCGGCAGTACGAAATCAGCAGGTCCTGCAGGCCTTCCGTGACCGTGCCCGAACCGTAATCGCTGATGACCACGCCCTCAATCTGCGGCAGGACGGAGCGGATATAATCATGCAGGGCCGTTTCAAAGGAAAGGCCCATGGGCTCTTTGCTCTCCTTGTCGATGCGCACAATCTGCTGGCTGACCGTCGCGCGGCCGCCCGCGATGATGCGCGTCTTGGAAATGGTCGGACGCGAAGCATCTTCCAGCATGCCTTCGATATGCGCGCCATTCGCGGCGAGGATTTTCTTCAGGCCCCTCGCGCTGCTGTCATCGCCCAAAAGTCCGACGGCAAAGACCTCGCCGCCGAGTGTCGCGATGTTGTTGACGACATTGGCCGCGCCGCCCGCGACGATTTTCTCACCGGCCTGCTCCAACACGAGCACCGGTGCCTCGCGCGAAATGCGCGAAATGCGGCCATCGAGGTAAATATCCGCGACCATATCACCAATGACGAGGATTTTTCGGCCCTGCATCTGTTCAATCACAGAATCCAGCTCCTGCTGCAATGCCTTCACCCTTTCCCTTTTTTTCCTATATACTATATACCGATATATTTCCTATCCACATTTTAGCTGTTACATAGGCAGGAAACGCCATTTTACCTTCCACGTCTTGTCGCGGCCTTCGTAATGCAGGATGACCTGCGAGCAGTGCATGTCGTGGAACCAGTAGTAATCGAGCTTGCGCCACGAATTGTCTTCCAAATCGTATTTGGAGCCAAAGGCCACACGGTTGTTCTCGTCAAGGCGGTAGCTGAAGCCCGCTTCGAATTTGCGCGAGTAACTGTCGTTGTCGTAGTCGAAAGGCGAGACCTCGGTCGTGTTCTTCTGGTAGCGGTAAGCACCGTAGCCCGACCAGCGGTCATCGAAGTCCTTGATGGTGACGATATCGTAGTTGAAGCCACTGTACTTCGAATCATTGTACGACTCATGCGTGACTTCGTAGCTCGTGCTGAGGTACAGGCGCCAGCCGTCAAAGACAATCGGGTCGTAGCTCAGGCCAAAGGCGTATTTATTATGCGTACTTTCGACTTCATTCTGCTTCCAGCGGCCATACTCGCCGTTGATGCCGTAATGGAAATGCGTATTGCCGAGGCGGTGATTGTGGCCCCAGAGCAGAGACGGCTCTTTCTTGATCCAGTTGTCGTCGCTGTCGTCGTAGTAGCCGTAGGTCACGCGCGCGTAGTTGCCGGCATTGCCCCAGCCGACATTGAATTCATTGCGCCAGTCCTTTTTCGTCGTATACATGATTTTGGCATTGGCATCGACATTCTTGGCCAAAGGCTTGTTGAGATTCTCGCGAATCCAGATGCCGTTCGTCTTATCGTAGCCGACGCGCGGGAACCAGTCCGAGACGGTATTATCCTTTTTGAGGTCGACTTCATAGCGCGACTTCGACAAAAACGTATTGCCCTTGATTTTGAACTGGACATTGTGCATGACCATCTTGTCGTTCGGGTAAATTTCGATTTTGCGCGCAAAAAGGTTGTAATCCGGATGGATGGCACTGCACTTCGTCTTCGTGCCGTCGTAGATGATGATCTTGTCCGGATAGAACTCGAATTTTTTGCCCGTCATGTAATTGTCGGCAACTTTGCCCTTGGCATTTTCCATCGAGCCCGTCTTCATCTTGTAATTGTAGTTCGTCTCAAAGCCGTCGAGCATGACCTCGGTCTGGCCCGGCGTGAACTGCAGGACATGGCCCTTGCCCGGAATGTGAATGCGCTCTTCGATGGTATTGCCGTCAATATTCTCGCCTTCAAAGCGGTGCTCATCGAGCTGCGTGACCTTGACCTTGCCCTTGGCCGTGAAATCACCCGTGGCCTGATTCCACGTCAAATCGTCACCCTCAAACGACACCGGCGCTGCCTTTGTCGGGTCGAGCGGATAGCGCAGATGCTTGGCCATCTCGGCCGTATCGGCCTTGAGCTGCTGCTTCTCGGGATTCGGTTTATTCGAGCGCGCTGCGCGGTGCTCGTTCTCGAGGTAATCGAGCAGGCCGAGGCTTGTATCGGAATCGGACTGATAGGTCTTAGCACTGGCCGTCCCCGCCGCGATTGGCAGGACCAGGGCCGTGACCATCAGGCCTGATAAAATCTTTTTTGTTGATTTCATCCAAAAAAATCTCCATTCTATGCATAAAAACGGTCTATGCGGAATAAAAAACTGCTACCCTTTATAGTACATCATCGCCGCCATGAGCGCAAATCTTATACATCCTGTTTGAGGGTCTCATTGAGACTGCCCGTGCGGTAGCCCAAAAGGTCAAGGGCCGTGTAGGCAAAGCCGAGTGTGCGGAAATAGGCGGCCGTCTTTTCGCGCAGGCTTTCATCGAGCATGCGCGGAATGTCCGACGGCAGAAGCTCAATGCGCGCGATATTTCCATGCGCGCGCACGCGCAGCTGCCGAAAGCCCTTATCCATGAGGAATTCTTCGGCAAGGTTCACGCGCTCAAGGCCTTTAGGCGTCAATTCCGTGCCATACGGAAAGCGCGAGGCCAGGCAGGCAAACGACGGCTTGTTCCAGGTCGGAAGCTTCAGGATGTGCGAGAGGTCGCGGATATCCTGCTTGTGCATGCCAGCCTCGTGCAGCGGGCTGAGGATGCCGAGTTCTCTTAAGGCACGATGGCCCGGACGGTAATCCCCGTCATCATCGAGATTTGAGCCGTCGACGACATAGGCAAGACCTTTGGCAGCCGCGACTTCCTTCATATGGGAAAAGAGCGCGTACTTGCAGTAATAGCAGCGGTCCTCCGGATTTTCTTTGACATGCGGCACCGTGAGAATGGGAAACGGCACAACATGGTGTTCGATGCCCTCTTTTTTGCAGAACGCTTTGGCATCGTCGACATCGCGCTGCGGCACAAAGTCCGACGCTGCCGTAAAGGCCACGGCTTTTTCTCCGAGCGTATCGTGTGCGGCCTTGACGAGAAACGTCGAATCGACGCCGCTCGAAAACGCCACGGCCACGCTGCCGAGATTTTGCAGAGCGGCCTGCAGCTTCGCGTATTTTTCGGCTAAAGGAGAAGGAATCGAGGTTTTCGTAAACATGGGAGTCACCTTTCAAAAAGATACCTAAGAAAATCTAAGGAAGCAAAAATTAATCACGCGGTTTTAAGAGGCCGTTCTGATAGGCCAGAAGCAAATTGTAGAGGTCCGTGATTTCATCCTGGATGGCACGGCCCTGGTCCGTATCACCCACGGTATTGTGGCAGGACTGCAGCTCGATGGTCTCCGAGACGGATTCAATGTCATGGTTGGCCTTGAGCGCTTCGCGGACATCGGCAATTCTCTGGTGCTGCAGAAGGCGCAGGCCGCGGGAATTGGAAATGAGCGTGTAGCCTGAAATGCCCGTCTTTTTATGATAGGCACGGCAGAAGCCGCCGTCGATGATGATGGCCCTGCCCTCTGCCTTTACAGGCGTCTCGCCTTTTTTGACCTTGACCGGCACATGGCCGTTGATGATGTGGCCGCGCTTCGGGTCGAGTCCGAATTCCTTGAGGACCTGCTCACAGCAGGACACCGTGTCGATATAGCGGTAATACGGGTCCGAGGGCTCTTTCCACGTGCTCTCATCAGGAATCAGCGCGCGTTCAAAGGTCTTGAACTCACGGCCCGATGTCGGCGAAAGCCTGCCGCACCAGAGGAAGTACATGAAATCGAGGGATGACTGCGTGCCGTGCAGCCAGGCCTCGCGCGCCTTTTTCTCGCAGAAATCAAACCAGCTGCGGCCGCGGTATTCTTTGCCGTCGAAGCAGATGGTGCGGAACGTGCCGTCTTCATTCAGGGGCACGCAGCCGTGGAACAGCAGATTGCCATTGAAGCAGGTGTAGAGATTGCCCTTTTGATAGAGGTAATCGACATGGCGGTGCAGCACCGTGCTCTCGAGGAAATACGAGCGCAGGTCGGCGATGATTTCCTTTTCGGCATTGGTCAGCTCGTAAACATCATCACTCGCCTCGTCAATCGTCGGGAAGTAGGCACTTTCGAGCTCATAGCGCTTGCCGTCGCCGAGGGTCGCATACGAAGAACGGAAGTCGATGTGGTCTAAGAGTCTCCTGCTCTGCATCTGGAAATCCGGATTGCGCGCGATGAGCTGCCCCTCAAGCTTGAACATCATCATCGTGATGGCGCGTTCCGCGGCCTTCAGCGGCGCTTCATCGGGATAAATATGCGAGGCAAAGGTCGTGAGCGGGCGCAGGCTGATGCCATAGCCGCGTTCCAATACGTCCGTGTTGTGGTAGCGCAGGGAATTGCGCACGACCGTCGCGATGCAGGCCTCGCTGCCGAGGGCCGCCCCCATCCAGAGGACGTCGTGATTGCCCCATTGGATATCAACAGAGGGATGCTTCATCAAGAGATTGAGGATGGCATCGGGCCGGTTGCCGCGGTCGAAAAAGTCGCCGACGATGTGCAGCCGGTCGACAGCGAGCCGCTTGATGAGGACCGTGAACGCTTCGATGAAATCCGCGCCGCTGTCAATCTGCACAATGGTATTCAGGAGTTTCTTCAAATAAATGAACTGTGCCTGGTCCGCTTCGGGCCGCGTGTTCATGAGTTCGACAATGACCGAGGCATAGCGGTGCGGAATAAAGCCGCTGACCTTCGAAGCCGGATATTTGTAGCTCATGAGTTTGACGAGCTCTAAGAGCCTGCTGAGATTCTCACGGTACCACGCAGGCGTCGCGCGCCTTTCCGTCTTCATCTGGTCGATTTTTTCCTTCGGATAGTAAATCAGCGTGCAAAACTCCGCTTTTTCCTCCTCCGTCAGCCGCGCACCGAAGACGTAATCGACTTTTTCGCGGATGACGCCGGAACAGTTGTTGAGAATGTGAAAAAACGAAGCGTACTCGCCGTGCAGATCGCTCATGAAATGCTCAATGCCTTTTGGCAAAGAGAGATACGACTGCAGATAAATGAGTTTCTCGTAAACGGATTCCTTGGTCGGGTATTTTTCTGCCATAAGGCGCAGAACCTTGCTGATTTTCTGGTTATTGCTGCGATAATCCGTCGTCATCCTGATAACTCCTTCCCTGATACCTGACTGTGCTCAAAAAATTTACTGCAAAAAAGAAAAATGCGTGCGCAGGCCGTAGCAGAGCAGCACGGCTGCAATCGTAAAGAGGTATTCCGTGACAGAGCCAACCTTGAAGAGCCGGATGCCGACTTTATGATAGGGCGTCAAAAGCGGCACTTTGCCGCAGACGGCATCCTCGGCAATATGTAAGAGCGTCCCGATGCAGATATAAATGCCGATGGTCACAAGGTCCCCCGTGGGCAGCGAAGTCAGCTGCGCGTCTTCAAAATGGCTCAAGAAAAAAATGAGACCGAGATAAAGAAGCGGCCAGTGCGACCAGCCGCGGTGACGGCTGCGCCAGCTCCAATAATTTCCCGCACGCGGACTGCCCTCGACTTTATCCGGAAAAATTGCCCCGGCCATGCTGTAGATGGTCAGCAGCATATCATCCGTCGCCGCGTAGACAATGACCCCCGTCAGAACCTGATGGTCAACCCATTTCATAAAAAGAAAATCCCCCACAACACATAAACGTACAAACGTACAAACACACGCACACGCTTCTATTTTCTATTTTAACAGATATCCTGGTAAAAACCTATGAAGTTCGGCGATTTTTTGGACTCACATGGAGGACTATAGTATAATGAAAGAGATACGATACTACGACAGAAAAAGGGAACTACATAAATGGACGATTATACTTGGAAAAAAACGATACGCAGACGCCGCATCAAAAGGCGCAGACAGGCCCTGCTCTTTCTGATTATACTGATCATCGCCGCTGCAGCAGGCCTGATCTGGCATAATTACACGCAGGAGCGTTCGCCTAAATACGCGCTGGAACAGGCCGCAGCAGCCGTGAACAAAAAAGATGCCGATACGTTCCGCCGCTACGTCAATCTCGACCTCGTGACCTCGCGCGCCTATGACGACCTCACGGCCGACCTCTTCAACTACGACGCGACTTTGACGGCCACGAGCAAGTCGGCTTATGAAAAATTCTACATCACCATCAAGCCGCAGCTCACGAGCGGCACGCAGGATACGATTTTGAGCCGTGTGACTTCCGGCGAATGGAAGCTCCCGGATGGCACGGATATCTTAAAAGGCCGTCAGCTCGGCATTGACTATGAACGCTTCCTCGAAAGAAGCCAGATGCGCAATACGTCCTTTGTCAGCATTGGCAAGATCACGCGCGACGGCACGACGGCCACGGCCGAAATCAACATCAAGGATGACTGGACCCAGGCGCCGTTCACGCTCGAAGTGGCCATGGAGCAGGCCAATGACGGCCACTGGCAGGTCACGTACATCAAAAATTACCGCGCTTACCTCGATGCCATCACACCGCTGCATAACGAGGATATCGCCAAATACATCGACGCGACAAAAGGCATCGTCGCTTCCTACAATCAAAAGCTCGCTGCCTATAAACTGCGTTTCGACAGTCTCAGCAAATCTTCCTCCGGAAGCTTCACTGCGGAACAGAAGAACAGCCTCAAAGCCCTGATTGAGCAGGAGGTCGTCCCGACCCTGCAGGCCCGCCAGCAGGAGCTCGATGCTGTCGAGGTGCCCGCCGGTGCCCGCTACCTTGCCGACCAGCGCAAACAAGCCACGGACCTGACGCTCGAAGCCTGGCAGCATTTCCTCAAGGGCCTCGCAACCGACGACCCCGATGAGTTCGCACAGGCTGAGACCTGCAACAAACAGGAACTCGCCGTGGACCTGCGCGTCGACGACATTATCCGCCATACGGCCGTCAGCCGCAATATACCAAATCTTCCCTGACAAATATCGCGCAATAAAAAACCACCGTTCTCTCTGGAACGATGGTTTTTTTCATAGAACGATAAAGCAAATTGGTAGGAATGAACTAGGCTGGGGGCATATATTTCGCCTGCAGGAGCGCAGTGACCGCCCGCAGGGCCAAGGCCTAAGGAAAGCCTTTCTACATTCTACGATGTAGGAACGCCGTGGCAGACGGCGAAGCCCCTTCGTATGCAAAAATCAGCATAGGCCTTGTTTTAACGGAGCGCCGAAGCCGAAATATATGCCCCCAGCCCTTTCTCAAGCCCACCTCGTTTTGTTTTTTCAATCTTTATGGATTTTATACATCGCTACGTACATAGTCGGCAGAACTAAAAGTGTCAGGACCGTCGCTACTAAAAGTCCGCTGGCAATGGCCACGGCCATGGGGCCCCAGAAAGAGCTGGCCATGAGGGGCAGCATGCCGAGGATGGCGGCAGCGGCCGTCAGCATGATGGGACGGAAGCGCAGCACGGCCGAATCGACGACGGCATCCCACGGTTTTTCGCCCTCGGCCAGATGTTTCTGGATCTGGTCGATGAGGATGACCGAGTTGCGGATGATCATGCCGGAAAGCGCGAGTACGCCGAGGATGGCGACAAAGCCCATGGCTTTATCGAGCAGCAGCATGCCGGCCGTCACGCCGATGATGCCGAGCGGGGCCGTCAGGATGGTCAGCACCATATCCTTGAAGCTCCTGAGCTGGAACATCAAAAGCGTCATAATGAGGAAGATCATGACAGGAATCGGCTTGACGAGGAAGCCGACGGACTTGTCACTGTCTTCGAGCGTGCCGGCTTCTTCAATCGAGCAGCCGAGCGGCAGATCATCGCGCAGCTCCTTCGTCGCCTCATAGGCCTTGGCCGTCGCATCGTTGGCCGTGCCCGAGTGAACATCGGCACTGACGGTCACAGTCGGCATGAGGTCGTAACGTTTAATCAGGCCGTCTTCGGCATCGTAGGAAATTTTGGCAACCTGCCCGAGCGTCACATAGCCGGCCGAACCAAGGTAGATAGGCAGATTTTCAAGCTCTGCGAGGTTTTGGCGGTCAACAGAGGCCAGGCGCAGGTCGATGTCAATCGTGCGGTCGCCCGTATAGAATTCCGCGGCTTTCGCGCCGGTGATTTCCGTATAGAGCGTCTGCGATACGGCCTGACTCGTCACGCCCATGGAACGCAGCTTGTCCTGGTCGAGCTCGAGGTGCACGACTTTGCTCTTTTCGCCCCAGTCCGTCTGGATGTTGTAATTATTCGGGTCCTTGGCGAGGATATCCTTGACCTCGGCGGCCGTTTTCTTGGCCTGTTCGACCGTATAGCCAGAAACGCGCAGCATGACCGGATGGTCGGCAGGCGGTCCCGTCTGGATGAACTGGATATTGCCGCTGACATCGGAGAATTCCCCGTCAAAGGCATCCTGCAGCTCTTTCGCGAGTTCTTCGCGCGCTTTCGTGTCCTTGGCCACGATGACAAACTGTGAACAGTTGTCAGCCGAGGCTTTCGGGTCGACGGTCAGTACAAAGCGCGGCGCGTACTGGCCGACATAATACGAGTAGTTTTCAAGCTTGTCCTGACGTTCCTGCAGAAAATCCGACATGCGGTCGCAGACTTCCTGCGAAGCCGCCATCGAAGAGCCCTCCGGCAGTTTGAGTTCGACGAGAATCTCCGGCCTCAAAGACGGCGGGAAGAATTCCTGCTTGATGAATTTCATCATGAAGAGCGAAACCGCAAAAACGCAGACCGTCGCCACCAGCACAATTTTGCGGTGCGTCAGGAAGAGATTTAAAAGTTTGCGGAAATACGTATAAAAGCGGCTCTGGTACGGGTCAATCTTGCCGTCGGCATCTTTTTTGACCTCGACGCGGATGAGATAATAGCCGTAAAGCGGCGCAACCATGACCGAAACAATCCACGAGAGCAGCAGGGCCGTCGCGATGACAGGGAATAAGGCACTGCAGAATTCACTGGCCATGCCCTTCGCAAAAGCGACGGGGATAAAGCCGCAGCAGGTAATCAATGTGCCTGTGAGCATCGGCTTGGCCGTAGCCCGGAAGGCATAGCAGGCCGCATCGAAGCGGTTCAGGCCCATTTCGAGCTTGACGCTCATCATCTCAACGGCGATGATAGCATCGTCGACGAGCAGGCCGAGTGCGATAATCAAAGAGCCCAGCGAGACCTTGTGCAAATCGATGCCAAAGGCGTACATGACGACAAAGACGCCGCAGAGCACGAGCGGGATGCAGCCCGCGACGACAAGGCCCGTGCGGAAGCCCAGAGACAGGAAGCTCACGGCGAGGACAATGACGATGGCCTCAAACAGAGTCTTGACGAAGTCGTGAATGGATTCGTTGACCACACTCGGCTGGTCGGAGACCTGATGAATCTCAAGGCCGACCGGCATATCCTGCTGAATCTTGCCAATCAGCGACTTGAGGTCATCGCCGAGTTTCAGGATATTGCCGCCATCTTCCATCGAAACGGCGATGCCGATGGCCGGTTCGCCGTTGAAGTACATCTTCGGCTCGGCCGGTTCTTCATAGCGGCGTTCGACTTTGGCGATATCGCCGAGGCGCAGCACTCTGCCGCCCGCGTTAATCGGCATCTGACGGATGGCGTCGACATCGTCGAACTGGCCCGAGACGCGCACATAAACATTATCCGTCTGTGTCTCGACCATGCCCGTGGCCGTCATGTCATTTTGCTGTGCCAAAGCACTTGTGATGACCTGCGGACTGATGCCGAGTTCCGCGAGCTTGGCGCGGTCCATCTCGATGTAAACTTTTTCCTTCTGCTCGCCGATGAGCTCGACTTTCTGCACGCTCGGGACATTTAAGAGCAGCCGGCGCGTCTTTTCGGCCTGCTGGCGCATTTCTTCGTACGAATAGCCATCGCCTGTCACCGCGTAGACGGAACCGTAGACATCATCGAAACGGTCGTCGTAATACGGGCCGTAGACGCCCTCCGGCAGATTGACTTTTTCATCCTCACAGAGATTGCGCACGTCCTTCCAGGTATCGCGTACTTTGGCCTTGTCGACCTCGTCGCTGAGTTCGACATAAATGACGGTCTGGCCGTCGCGCGTCTCGCTCTTGATATTGTCGAGGCCGCGCGTATCCTGCAGCTTTTTCTCGAGCTTGTCCGTGACCTGTTCCTGCATTTCCTGTGCCGTGGCTCCCGGCCACGCCGCCGAAATGACCATTTGGCGAATCGTAAACTGCGGATCTTCCATGCGGCCTAATTTATTGTAGGCAAAAATGCCGCCAATCGCCGTGACGATGATGAAATACCAGACGAGCACGCGGTTCTTCAGCGAAATTTCGGTTAAATTTCTCATGAATCCGCCCCCGTCCTCACAGTCTCCCCTTCATGAAGTTTATGAACACCGGCCGTGACAACCGTGTCTGTGGCGTCGAGGCCATGTACGAGCACGGTATTGTCGCCGAAGTTCTCGACCGTGACGGGTCTGAGTTCGACGGTACTGTCATCCGTGACGACCCAGACCTGCGGCGTATCGCCCGTCTGATAAATGGCCGAAAGCGGCAGCACAGCTCCTGAAGAGCTCGTGCCGTCTGCATGGGCGATGGCGACGCTGGCCGTCATGCCAAGCTCCATGCCCTCCGGCGGGTTGGGGATAGAGACGCGCACGCGGTAGGTCCTTGAGGTGCTGTCCGCCATCGGTGAAACCTCGCGGACCGTGCCATCGACGGTCTGTGATAGAGCCCAGAACGACACTTTTACGGGCGTGCCGACGGCCACATCCTGAATGCGGTTTTCCGGCACGGCAATCTCGACTTCGAGTTCATCCGTCTGCACGAGCGTCATGACGGTCTGCCCGGCTGCCACGACCTGCCCTTCCTCGGCATTGATTTTCGAGATAACGCCATCGGCACCGGCGACGAGATTCGTATAACCGAGGGCGTTATGCCCCTGTGCGGCCTGCGCCAGAGCCTGCTGATACGTCGCAAAAGCCGCGTCGTAATTGGCCTGATACTGGTCGAGCACCGAGGCTGCCACGGCATCCTGACTGTAGAGTTCGCTGTAGCGCGCGAGATTCCGCTGGGCAAGGTCCATCTGGGCGCGTGCCTGCGCGACCTGCGCGTCGCCGGCATTGGCCTGCTGCACAACATCCTTAGCGTTGATGACCATCAGCGTATCCCCGGCGCTGACGCGGCTGCCCTCCTGCACATTGCGCGAGAGAATCTGGCCGCCGACCTGGAACGAGAGATTCGTCTCATAGCGGCCGCGCACGGTGCCCGAATACGTCCCCGTATCGGTCTCGGAGCCGCTGCCGGCCTGCTGTGTCTTGACGAGTGGCGCTTTTTCCGTTGTCTGGGCCTTCTGCCCGCAGCCGGCAGCCGCAGAGGTCATGAGGAGCAGCGCCATCACGAATGCCAATCCCTTATTTCGTTTCATCGGGCTCCCCTCCTGCAGCCTCTTTTTCCGGTATATCCTTCGCGAGTTTGTAAATATCGGCCTGGCAGGCGCGTTCGACAAGATGGTCAATGCCCTTGACAATGATTTCCACATCCTGCGGCTCCATATCCTCCACGAGATAATCGACCCAGCGCTTGATGACATTGCGCAGATACGCGTGCTGCTCCTTGCCAAAATCCGTCAGATAGACATGTTTTGCCCTCTTGTCGCGCGTGTCCTGCTCGCGGTAAACGAGTCCCTTCTGTTCGAGCATATTCATCGTGCGCGTCACGACGGCCTTATCGAGATAAAGCATCGCGGCCAGTTCATCCTGCCTTGCGCCCTCATGGTCGTAGATGCGCAGCAGCATGACATATTCCGAATACGTCAGATGCAGCTTTTCACAGGCCTCCACGACAAAAATCTGCGAACGGCGGTATAAAATCGAAAACCAGCGGCCAATGTTGATGTATTCATCCATTTGTATCCCCTCCAGCGATGAAGAAAATCTCATGTGAAAAAATGATTTCTTTTGACTAATTTGAACAAAATAAGTTGATTTTATCAAACAAAATTTTACCATATTTCACAAAAATGTCAATTCCTGCCGCTTTTTGCGAACAAACTCTCTAAATTTAGCGGCAAAATACGGTATACATGAGGAACGTCATGTATTTTCGAGGGCACAGCGTGTATAATGAGAGAGACAACGAAAGAAAAAGGGGGATATTTTATGACCTGTCCAAGAGTCGGACACATCAATTTCCTGAACGTACTGCCGCTCACCTGGAGCTATGCCCACGGGGCTGCCGAAGGACTTCATCTGACGCGCGGCGTGCCTGCAGAGCTCAACAGCGATATCGTCAATCACCGCCTCGATGTCAGCAACGTCTCGTCCATCATCTACGCGCGCCACAGCGAAGAACTCGTCGTGCTGCCGGACGTCTGCGTTTCCACGGATGGCGATGTCGAGAGCATCCTGCTCGCCTCACGCAAGCCGATCGAATCGCTCAAAGATGACAAGATCATCCTGACGGCCAAGTCGGCCACGTCTCACTGCCTGCTCAAAATCATCCTGCGCCTCGCCTACGGCGCCATCCCGAATTATTACGTCCGCCATATCACACCGGAAGACCCGATTCCTGAGGATGCCACGGCTTCGCTGCTCATCGGCGACGACGCGCTCTGGCTCTACCATCATCCGCGCGAAGGCTTCTATTATTATGACCTCGGCCTCGAATGGAAGAAAATGACGGGCCAGAAAATGGTCTATGCCCTCTGGGTCGCCAGCCGCCGTTTTGCGGAAAATCACCCGGAAGACCTGCAGCTCGTTTACGACCGCATCCACAACGCCTTCCTCTCTGCCCATGAGCATAAAGATGCCGCCATTCGCGAGATTCTGCCGAAGAAAAAGGCCTTCACTTACGAACAGCTCGACGAATACCTCGGCCCCATCATCCGCTGGAATCTCACGGACGAATACCTCGAAGGCCTCAAGACCTTCTATTCACTGGCTCACAAGATGAACCTCATCGACCA
This sequence comes from Mitsuokella apri, assembly GCF_051886055.1. Classification (NCBI taxonomy): domain Bacteria; kingdom Bacillati; phylum Bacillota; class Negativicutes; order Selenomonadales; family Selenomonadaceae; genus Mitsuokella; species Mitsuokella apri. Next base: position 36,719 of record NZ_JBJEXT010000030.1, read on the forward strand.
TGTGCCGGAAATCGAGTTTGCCAAAGTCCAGCGCAGTTAAAGCATGAAAAATAGAAGAAGATGAGGATTGATATGATGAAATGGAAAAAAAGTCTGGCCCTGCTGACCGCAGCACTCTGCTTCCTGAGCCTTGGCTGCGGCAGCAGTGCCCAGCAGTCCGCCGCTCCTAAAGAAAAAACGCTTGACGAGCAGGTCGATGAAATCGTCGATTCGATGACGACAACCGAAAAAGTCGGCCAGATGGTCATGATTGGCATTCAGGGCACGGAAGTCAGCGATGACAGCCTCTACATGCTGCATCAATATCATATGGGCGGCGTCATCCTGTTTGACCGCAATATGAAATCGGCCGAGCAGACGCAGAAGCTCATTTCGGACCTGCAGGGACAGGCCGAACAAAAAGTACCGCTCTTCATCGGCGTCGATGAAGAGGGCGGTCCTGTCGTGCGCGGCAAAGATTTTATCAAGCCGCCGGCGTCCGAGCAGGCCATCGGCCAGACGGGCAAAGTCCCGAGGGCTGAAGAATCCGCGCGCCAGACCGGCGAACAGCTCAAAAAGCTCGGCTTCAATGTCAACTTTGCCCCAGTCGCCGATGTCGGCAATTACGAACGCTCCTTCAGTCCCGATGCAGAGCAGGCGGCAAAATTTGTCCAAGCCGCCACGCAGGGCTATGAAGAGGCGCATATGATGTACGCCCTCAAGCACTTCCCCGGCATCGGCCGCGGCACGGTCGATTCGCATGACGACATTTCCGCCATTAACGCCTCAAAAGAGGACCTCTTGGCCAAAGATATCGTGCCGTTCAAGAGCATCATCGAAGAGCGCCAGCCCGAGGATTATTTCATCCTCGTCTCGCACCTCAAATACCCGGCCCTCGATGCTCAGAATCCCGCGAGCCTCTCCAAGGCCATCCAGACGGATTTTCTGCGCGGCGAGCTCGGCTATCACGGGCTCATCATCACCGATGACGTCGAGATGGGCGCTTTAGCCAAGCATTACAGCTTCCGCGAACTCGGCGTGCGCGCTGTTGAAGCCGGTTCCGACATCGTGCTCGTCTGCCACGAATACCCGCATGAGACGGACGTCTACCTCGGCCTGCTCGATGCCGTCAACGACGGCACGATTCCGATGGAACGCATCAATGAATCCGTACACCGCATCGTCAAGGCCAAACTGCTGCATACAAAATCCTGATTCCCGCAAAGCTGCATAAAAAAGCTCCGGCTGCCAGATAACGGCAGACCGGAGCTTTTTGCTCACACGCATAAAATTTTATTTAAAGAACAGCGCATAGTACCCGGCCGCGAAGATGTAAAGTACAATCAGCGGCAGGATCCAGGTCACGTAGAAACGGATCCACTTCGGGAAGGCGATGCCCTTGCCCGTATCAGCTTCCTTGATGAAGTTATCCCAGCCCCAGCCGTAGCGGCTCGTGCAGAAAGCCAGGTAAACGAGGCTGCCGAGCGGCAGCAGATTGTTGCTGACGAGGAAGTCCTCAAGGCTCAGCACATTCGAACCCGGGCCAAACGGCGTGAAGCCGCTCCAGACATTGAAGCCGAGCACGCACGGCAGCGAGAGCAGGATGATGACGAGCATGCCCCAGCGGATGATGATCTTGCGGTCCTTATGCAGGAGCTCCAGGAAGCAGCAGATGAGGTTCTCGAAGACGGCAATGACCGTCGACATCGAAGCAAAGGCCATGAACAGGAAGAACAGCGCACCCCAGAAATGACCGAACGGCATATGGTTGAATACGTTCGGCAGCGTGACAAACAGCAGGTTCGGGCCGCTGCCCGGGTTGACGCCGTAGCTGAAGCAGGCCGGGAAGATAATGAGGCCGGCCATGATGGCGACGAATGTATCGAGCACGATGACCCAGATGGCCTCACCCGTCAGGCGTTTCGACTTGCCGATGTAGCTGCCAAAGATGGCGAGAGCACCGATGCCGAGACTCAGGGTGAAGAACGCCTGCCCCATGGCGGCAAATACGACTTCCTGCACACCGTATTCCGTGACTTTGCTGAAGTCCGGATAGAGATAATACTTCAGGCCGATTTCACTGTTCGGCAGCATGATGGAGTTGATGGCCAGCACAATCATCATCAGCATCAAGGCCACCATCATCCATTTCGTGATGCGCTCAACGCCGGCCTCAACGCCTAAGTAGCAGACACCGCCGCAGAGCACGACGACAAGAATCATGCAAAATGCCATCGTCACGGGGTCCGCGAGCAGGCCGCCAAAGACGCCGCCCACGGCCGCAGCATCCATGCCGTCGAAGGCACCGGTTGCCATTTTGTACAGATAGTAAAACATCCAGCCCGAGACCGTCGTATAGAACATCATGAGCAGCAGATTGCCCGCGATGGCCCCATATTTATAAAGATGCCACTTTGTTCCCTTCGGCTCGAGCACGTCAAACGACATGGCCGCACTGCGGACGCTGCCGCGGCCAACGGCAAACTCGGCCACCATGATGGGCAGGCCGAGAATGGCGAGGAACACCAGATAAATGAGTACGAATGAAGCGCCGCCATACTGGCCCGTGATATACGGGAAGCGCCAGACATTGCCGAGGCCAATGGCGCAGCCCGCCGAGACCAGAATAAATCCCAGGCGCGTCGAGAAACTTCCTCTCTTTTCCAAAATTCTCCCTCCTAGATTCCCTTTACAGGGATACGGTTTTTATAATATATACTCATATAGTTTACTCTACAGGACGATTCTTGTCCAGTCAGAGGCATCACACAAAAAAAGACCTCCCCGGAGGGAGGCCTTTTGCAGGAAACTGCCAGAATCTCAATTAGAAATTAGAGAACCTTCTGCAGGTATGCCTTGATTTCGTCGCCGTCTTCCATAGCCATGACGTCTGCGAGGACTTCTTTGGCCTTGACCGAACTGATGGAACGGATTTTTTCCTTGACGCGCGGAATCGACGGAGCACTCATCGAGAGCTCGTTGATGCCCATAGCCATGAGCAGGACGGCAGCGTTCGGGTCCGAAGCCATCTCGCCGCACATGCCGGCCCAGATACCGTTCTCGCGGGCACTCGTGATCGTACGCTGTACGAGGCGCAGCACAGCCGGGTTGAAGTGGTTGTAAAGGTACGAAATGTTCGCATTGCCGCGGTCGACTGCCAGCGTGTACTGAACGAGGTCGTTCGTGCCGATGGAGAAGAAGTCAACATATTTTGCGAGAACCGGCGTCATGATGGCAGCTGCCGGCGTCTCAACCATGATGCCAACCTGAACATCGTCGGAATAAGCCTTGCCCTCATGCGTGAGCTCGAGTTTGGCCTCTTCGATGAACTCTTTGACCTTCTTGAATTCCGCTACATTGATGATCATCGGGATCATGATGGCTGCTTTGCCGAAAACACCGGCACGCAGGATGGCCTTGAGCTGCGGCAGGAAGAGGTCGCGGCGCTGCAGGCTGATGCGGACAGCACGGTAACCGAGGAACGGATTCTCCTCTTCCGGAATATTGAGGTACGGCAGCGGCTTATCACCGCCGATATCCATCGTGCGGATGACGCAGAGCTTGCCCTTGCACTTCTCAATGGCTTCTTTATAAGCCTTGAACTGATCTTCCTCCGTCGGGATATCCTGACGGCCCATGAAGACGAATTCCGAGCGGAACAGGCCGACACCTTCTGCACCGTAGTTCAGAGCGTTGTCGACGTCCATGTGCGTGCCGATATTGGCCATGAGGTCAACCTTGACACCATCTGTCGTGACAGCCGGCAGATCTTTGAGTTCTGCATAATGAGCAGCGAGCTCTTTCTGCTTCTTGATTTTCTCATCGTAGCTGGCAACATCTTCAGCCGTCGGATTGACGACGATGACGCCGCGCTCGCCATCCATGATGACGCGGTCGCCATCAGAGATCTTGTCGATGCGGTCTTCCTTGTTGAGGCCGACAATCGTCGGGATAGCACGGGCCTTCGCGATGATGACAGCGTGTGCCGTCGTGCTGCCCGAACCGAGCAGGACACCGGCGATTTTTTCCGTTTCCATGCCGGCGATGACCGACGGCTCGATTTCACGGCCGCAGAGAATGACTTTCTCATCGCCGATTTCCGGCTCCTTGACGCCGAGGATGTACTTGGCAACGCGCTTGCCGACATCGCGCAGGTCAACAGCGCGGGCAGCGAAGTACTCGTCTTCCATCTGCTCAAACATGACAGCCTGCTCTTCTGCTGCCTTGAGAACGGCCTGCGGAGCATTGCCGAGTTCATCGATTTTGGCCATGATGTTGTCCGCCATCATCGGGTCCTGCACCATCATGCGATGTGCTTCCATGATGGCAGCCTGCTCCTTCATGTCCTTGCTCTTGAGCTTCTCGATGCTCTCGCGCAGGATTTCTGCTACGGCCGTCAGTGCAGCCTTGGCTTTTTCCTTTTCCTTCTCCTTGTCTTCCGGCTCATAGTTGACCAGATAACCGTCGAGATTCTGGCCGGCAAGCATGATCTTACCCATGGCGATGCCGGAGATGACACCTTTACCACGAATGATTTCTGACATTTTTATTTCCCCCTGAAAAATTCCCTGCATTCGCGTGCATTCTGTGCACTTACGGAAATGACCTTCCTCCCGCCGAAGCCGGAGGAAGGTCATTTACCTCTTATTGAGCTTTTCCGAACTGAAAATTATTCCTCGCCGAACTTGGAAGCGATGAGGTCTTTCAGAGCCTTGACTGCATCTGCTTCATCCGGGCCGTCAGCGATGATCGTGACTTCCGTGCCCTTAACGAGACCCATGCTCATGATCATGAGAATGCTCTTAGCATCAATCGTCTTGCCCTTTGCCTGCAGCTGGATCTTGGATTTGAATTTCGTAGCCGTCTGAACAAAGATGGAAGCCGGGCGTGCATGGATACCAGTCTTGTTTTCAATCGTAATCGTTTCCTGAGTCATTTGAACCTCTCCAATCTAAACCTAAAACCATTAATTTTACTTTTCCTGTCGTTACAGGAACATAATCAGCACTTATTAATTATGCAAGATGCGTGCCAACTTTTCCTCACGTCAGAAAAAAATTATACACAGCCGAAAAGCCTTATGTAGCAGGCCTTTCGGGCTTAGCAGCAATTCTCTTTAGGATTGTTTTTCCTTTATCCGGATTTTTTGCATGATAATCTTGGTAATTTTTACCAAAATCACGATTTTGTCTGGTAAATTTTACCAACAGTTGGTAATTTATACCAAGCCGTATTTCCTTGCTTTTGCGGCTACCGTCTTATGACTGATGCGCAGGAGCTTCGCCGCACCATTGAAACTCGTCCCCTGGCGCAGGGCATTGGCGATGATTTTTTTCTCGTACTCCTCCCAAGGCAGTACGGTATCAGTGGCAAGGCTGTCAACCTCACGTCCGGCAATATCTCCTTTTATATAGGAAGGCAGCATCGCCTCCGTGATGATATCACTGTCCATCAGCGTGATGACGCGTTCGATGACATTTTCGAGTTCACGGACGTTGCCCGGCCAGCGGTAATGCATGAACATCTGCATGGCCTCCGGCGTAATGCTGCGCACGTCTTTTTTATTTTCCTTGCTGATCTTCTCGATGAAATGTTCCACCAGAAGCGGGATATCATCGGGACGGTCGCGCAGAGGCGGCAGGATGATGGGAATGACATTTAAGCGGTAGTAAAGGTCGTCGCGGAATGTGCCCTCACGGACCATTTCCTCGAGGTTGCGGTTTGTCGCCGCAATGATGCGCACATCGACGTGGATAGTCTCCTCGCCGCCCACGCGGTCAAATTCCTTCTGCTGCAGCACGCGCAGCAGCTTGACCTGCAGATTCTTGTCAAGTTCGCCGATTTCATCGAGGAAAATCGTGCCGTGATTGGCGAGCTCGAACTTACCGAGCTTGCGGCGCACGGCGCCGGTAAAGGCACCCTTTTCGTGGCCAAAAAGTTCGGACTCCAAAAGGGCCCCGGGAATCGCGCCGCAGTTGACGCGGATGAATGGGCCGCGGCGCCGGCCGCTCGCATAGTGTATGCCCTCGGCAATGACCTCTTTGCCCGTGCCGCTCTCGCCGCGTATGAGGACATTGGCCGCAGAATCCGCCGCCTTTGACGCGAGGGCCAGCACGTCGACAACCTTGCCGCTCTTGCCGATGTAATTGGCAAAAGCCTGGGCCGTTTTTTTCGTGCGCAGGAGCTCCTGCTCAAGGTATTCTGCCTTGGCCGAAACCTGCGACAGACGCTCCATAAGTGTCTGGATTTCCGTGATGTCCTTGATGACCGAGACGACACCGGCTATTTCACCATCAACAAAAATCGGATTGACATTGGCGACAATCGTCGTGCCGTCTTTTTTATGACGGATGCTGCCGATGCGGGCAATACCTGAGCGCAGCACGGCACAGCGGTTGCCGTCTGCCGCCTTCTCAAAGACGTTCTGCCCGACGACCATTTCCGGCGTTTTATGGACGATGCGCAGATAGGAAGGATTGACGTAAGTGACTTCGCCGCTGCGGTCGACCACGCAGATGCCGTCCTGAACGGCTTCGAGGATCATCTGCAGGCGTTCCTGCATCAGGGCATTTTCGTGCAGCAGCTTATCAACGCCGTGAATTTCCTCGGCTTCATTCATAATGAAGTCACTTTCGAGGAAACGGACCATCTCGAGGACAGCCTGACGGCCGTTATCCCCTTCCGAGGAAACGAACACCGACTCCCCCTGCGCGACCTTCAGGGCCACGAGCTTCATGAGGCTGTGCATTTCGCAGCGCTCACTGCGCTCGCTGCGCAAATAGAGATGGCAGTCGTAGCGCTTGCAGAGCTCCTGTGCCCGCTGCACGATCATCGCCGCGACGCGCGCATGGATGCCGCCTTCATCGTGAATAACGGCTTCCCGTTCAAAAATCATGTTCATCGTTCCTTTCTGCTTGTTCTTATTATACTATAAATTCAGGTCAAAATCTGCTGTCATCAAGAAAAAACCAAAATTTTCATGCAAAGATTTTTATACTCTCTCAAGATTGTCCACTTACAGCAGAAAAAAGTTTAAAAAAGTGTTGACAAGATTACATGCCGGCGTTATTATAATATCCGTAATTAAAAACAACAGTTCACATAACGAACACAGCCAACGACAGGAAAGAGTACGTTTCCACTGCTGATGCATAGCGAGCCGGGATTGGTGAAAGCCGGTGATGAGCGGGAAGCCGAAAATCATCCTCGAGGCATGGCGCTGAACCAGAAGTAAGTGGCCACGGGTGCTCCCCGTTACAGGAGCCGCGTATGATGGTACGTAGTAATTTACGAATACCTGAGTACGTCAGAGCGTCGTGCTTTTGCACGGAACTTGGGTGGTAGCGCGGAAATCAAATCCGTCCCTTTTAGAGGGACGGATTTTTTATTTTCAGCAAACAGCATTTATTTTTCATTTCATCTTGGAGGTATCATTATGGAACATGTAGCAAACGTCGATTTTGCCCGTCTAAAACGAGTACGCGACTGGCGCATCATTCTGCCGGTCTTCCTCGTTTCGATCATCGCCTGCATCGACCGCGTCAACATCGCTTATGCAAAACTCACGATGACCGCGGATCTCCCGTGGATTACGCCGGAGGTCTTCGGCATGGGCGCCGGCATTTTCTTCGTCGGCTATTTGATCTTTGAGATTCCGGGCTCGCTCGTCGCTTCTCATTTTTCCGCGACGAAATGGATTGCCCGCATCATGTTCACGTGGGGTCTTGTCTGCGTGTTCATGGCCTTTGTCACGACGGAATTCCAATTCTTCCTCTGCCGCTTCCTCCTGGGTGCTTCGGAGGCCAGCCTTTATCCTGTCATCTATTCCGTCCTGTTCCCGCGCTGGTTCACGGCTGGTGAGCGCGCCCGCGCTACGAGCCTCATGCTGACGTCACTGCTGCTCTCCAACATCATCGGTGCCCCGCTTGCCGGCGTCCTTCTTGAAACTTCGTTCTTCGGCATGCACGGCTGGCAGGAACTCTTCATCCTCGAAGCCATCCCTGCTCTCGCCTTCGCCGCTTTCTTCTTCTTCTGCGTCAAAGACCGCCCGAGTCAGGTCAACTGGCTTACGGACGCTGAAAAACAGTATCTGACGGAAAACTTCAACCGCGAACAGGCTGCCATGCAGTCCCGCAAAAAATACACGGTCCTTCAGGCCTTCCGTGATCCGAAAGTCCTGAAGCTCTGCCTGATCTACTTCCTCTGGGTCGTTGGTTTCTGGGGCTTCTACTTCTGGATGCCGACTGTCCTCAAAGAACTCTCCGGCCTTTCAACTTCGCTGCTCGGCGGTGCTATCGCCATCCCGATGACGGCCGCCCTCGTTGTCCAGCTCATCATCAGCAAAACGGCTACGAAAACGGGCGATAAAGTCTGGCATGTAGCCCTCACGCTCTTCGTCGGTGCTCTCGGCCTCGGCCTTTCCCCGTTTGCCCACAGCCTGCCGGTTGCCCTCGGCCTTGTCTGCCTCTCCGCGATCGGCATCCACGCCGCCATGGGCGTTTGGTGGACAATCCCGACGACGTTCCTCACGGGTCCGGCTGCAGCCGGTTCCGTTGCCCTCATCAATTCCTGCGGCAACCTCGGCGGCTGGGTCGGCCCGAACATGATGGCCTGGGTCAAAGTCAATACGGGTTCCTTCGCTCTCGGCTACTACATCATGGGTGCCTTCATGCTGCTCTCCGGCCTGCTCGTCCTGACGCTCCAGTACAAGCTCAACGGCCAGCGCAAAAACGTCTTTGTTGCGGACAAAGCTGCTGACGTCAAAATGGAAGAAGCAGAAGCCTAATATTTCCAAAACCTACTATATAATATAGAAGCAAAACACCTTCTCTTATGTTCAGGGAAGGTGTTTTTATATCCGCAGATTGATTATGGAATATTTTACAGAGGTCAAAGAGAAGCAGCAAAGTCGGCGCCGAGCTTCTCGCAGGCTGCGAGGGCATCGTCATCCGGCGCATTCTCGACGGCAAGACCGTCGCCAAAGAGCTTGGCACCGTCATTGCGTGTGCGTTCCGCCCATTCTTCCATCCAGGCGCCGCCGCCCCAGCCGTACGAGCCGAAGAGAGCTACGGGGACACCAGCAAGATGGCTCTCTGCCTCAGCAAAAAACGGCTCGAACGAGCTTTCTTCGAGGACTTCATCGCCCATGGCAGGACAGCCAAACGCCACGCCATCATAGTCCTTGAGCTTATCCACGCCGCCAAAGGACTCTACCTCAAAAACCTCGACATCCGCACCGGCGCCCTTTGCGCCCTTCTCAATGGCCTGCGCCATTTCCTGCGTGTTGCCCGTGCCGGTCCAGTAAATGATTGCAATCTTGCTCATAATAGTTCCTCCAGTCATTTCCTACTATAATAATATATGACATTTCAAATCTGGTCATGTCCCTCTGTCAAAATCAGACAGCTCTGACAAGTTCCGGGAAAGAACAGCCTGCTTCAAGCTTTGCACAGAATTCCTCGGTGCAGTGGGCATAGCAGTCAAAGAGAGCGCGAGTCTCCTCTTCATTGGCGTATACTTTCCAGTAACCACTATAACAGAAATCCTGTCCCTTGTGCGTGATAAATCCTACAACATCCGCGACAGGATAACCGAGGAAAAGCCCAATTTCATGAGGAAACGATTTCTTCAGACGCATGCGCAGCTGCAGGTAATGCAGGCACGCCGTCAGGCCTTCCTCACAGGGATAGCCGTACTGCCTCAGGACTTTCTGCACTGCTTTATCCTGAAACTGCTGCTTCAGCAGCTCCGCACGATAAAACAGCAGCAGGACATATACTTCGCCCTGGGCCACAGGAAAAATCTCGATGCCCTTGCAGGAAAAGCAGGGCCGATAATCTTCGAGCAACGCATCAAAGTCCGCAAACTTGTCCCTGCGAAAGGACAGCAGGCTCGCAGGGCGCAGTCCTACGAGCATCGGCGCTGCATGAAAGCCCATGAGCTGCTCAAAACCCTCTCGTCCCAAATCCATCACCTCGTATTTGAAAATCATTATCATATATGTTCCAGACTCATTATATCGAAAATATTTCTCAATTACAAGCGTCATTCGCAATATTTTTCAATTTTGCGTCTGTCCGTCTATGAGGGAATACGGTTTAATGCTATAATGAACATTAGCATAGCCTGAAAGTGTCAAGTTGTATTGACAAGGCTTCGTCGATATGCTACTATCAAAACATATCATACTAATATGATTAGGAGGTAACGCGCTATATGATCCAGCTGTCTCATATCGAAAAAACGTATGACAGCCCCTCTGGTCCCGTCAAAGCGCTCAAAGGTATTGACCTGACGATTGCCCGCGGCGAGATCTTTGGCATCATCGGCCTCAGCGGTGCCGGCAAATCCACGCTGATCCGCTGCATCAATATGCTCGAACGGCCGACAGCCGGCAAAGTCATTGTCGACGGACAGGACATGACGGCCATGAGCGAAAAAGAACTGCGCAAAGCGCGCAAGAATATCGGCATGATCTTCCAGCACTTCAACCTGCTGAGCTCGGCCACGGTTTACGACAACATCGCCTTTCCGCTGCGTCTCTCGCATACGCCGGAAAGCGAAATCCGCAAAAAAGTAGAGCCCCTTTTGGAGCTCGTCGGCCTTGCCGATAAGGCCAAACAGTATCCGTCGCAGCTCTCCGGCGGCCAGAAGCAGCGTGTCGGCATCGCCCGTGCGCTCGCGAGCGAGCCGAAGGTCCTGCTCTGCGATGAGGCAACAAGTGCCCTCGACCCGCAGACAACGCGCTCGATTCTCGAACTCATTCAGGATATCAACCGCAAACTCTCCTTGACCGTCGTCGTCATCACGCACGAAATGCAGGTCATCAAGGAGATCTGCGATAAGGTCGCCGTCATCGAAAATGGTGTCATCGCGGAGCAGGGCACGGTGCTCGATGTCTTCACGAATCCGCAGAAGCCCATCACGAAGGAATTCATCAGCGTCCTGCTTTCAAATGACCTGCCGGCAGCCTTCCGCGGCGGCGAGATCTCGAAGACGCCGGTTCCCGGAGCCTATCTGCTGCTGCGCCTGACGTTCATCGGCGAATCCGCCGACGATCCGGTGCTTGCCGGCATGATCCGCAAATTCCCTGAAGTCGAAGTCTCGATGCTCTTCGGCAACCTCGACCAGATCAAGTCGACGCCGTTCGGCCGCATGATCATCGGTCTCACGGGGCCGGAAGCAAAAATTCAGGAAGCCATTGCTTACCTGCGCAAACAGGATCTCAAAGAGGAGGTGATCGGTTATGTCCGCAGACATGATGCCCCTTCTGACTAAAGCCCTCGGCGAAACCGTCTACATGGTCGTTGTCTCGATGATCATTGCCACAATCATCGGCGTACCGCTCGGCGTGCTTCTTCATACGACGGGCAAGGGACAGATTCTCGAATCACCGGCCGTCAACCGCATCGTCGGTGCTATCGTCAACGCCGTCCGCTCGATTCCGTTCATCATTTTACTGGTCGCCATCATCCCGTTCACGCGTCTGCTCGTCGGCACGGCCATCGGTACGACAGCTGCCATGGTCCCGCTCGTCATCGCCGCGATTCCGTTCATCGGCCGTCAGGTCGAGACGAGTCTCAAGGAAGTTCCGTTCGGCCTTGTCGAAGCAGCCCAGTCCATGGGCGCCACGCCGGCGCAAATTATCTGGAAAGTCTTGCTGCCTGAGTCGATGTCCTCGATTGTCGCGCAGCTCACGACCGTCATCATCAGCCTCGTCGGTGAATCCGCCATGGCCGGTGCTGTCGGCGGCGGCGGCCTCGGCGACCTCGCCATCCGCTACGGCTATCAGCGTTTCCGTCCGGAAATCATGATTGCCACCGTCGTCATCCTCATCGTCCTCGTCCAGCTCGTCCAGTTCGTCGGCAACACCATTGCCAAACGTCTGGATAAACGATAACCTACGTGTTTCCGCTTTTGCGAAGCAAAAGCATCCTATGCATTTTCCTCCTTTGGCGTAAGCCAAAGGAGCTTATAAAACTAAGGAGGTCATCCTATGAAAAAAGTACTCGCCCTGATCGCGTCCCTCGTGTTCGCGACGCTGGCGTTCGCCGGTTGCGGCGGCAGCCAGTCCTCATCCTCTTCTTCGTCCTCGAGCGCTGCAGCTACGAGCGGCACGAAAACCCTCAAAGTCGGCGCTACGGCCGTCCCGCATGCTGAAATCCTCGAAGCCGCCAAACCGCTGCTCGAGAAAGAAGGCATCAAACTCGATATCGTCGAGTTTAACGACTACGTACAGCCGAACCTTGCCCTCAACGACAAGGAGCTCGATGCCAACTTCTTCCAGCATGAGCCGTACCTCAAGAACTTCATGGACGAGCACAAGGAAGTCAAGCTCGTCAGCGCCGGCGGCGTCCACATCGAGCCGATGGGCATCTACTCCAAGAAAGTCAAAGACCTCAAGGAGCTCAAAGACGGTGCTACGATTTCCATCCCGAATGACCCGACCAACGGCGGCCGCGCCCTGCTCCTTCTCCAGAAGGCTGGCCTCCTGAAGCTTAAAGACGGCGTCAACGAAAAGGCTACGCTGCAGGATATTGCCGAGAATCCGAAGAACTTCAAGTTCCAGGAAGTCGAAGCAGCTCAGGTTCCGCGTACGCTTGACGATGTCGATGCTGCCATCATCAACTCCAACTTCGCGATGCAGATTCAGCTCGACCCGACGAAGGATTCCCTCTTCATCGAGGATAAGACGAGCCCGTATGTCAACATCGTTGCCGTACGTGACGGCGACCAGAACCGTCCGGAAATCCAGGCTCTCATGAAAGTCCTGAACAGCCAGGAAATCAAGGATTTCATCAACAACAAATACAAAGGTGCAGTCGTTCCGGCATTCTAAGCCGCTTAAGTGACTGACCGTACATAAAAAATCCCGCGAGTCCGTTTGGATTCACGGGATTTTTCTATACGAACAAAGGCATGTTCAAAAAATGCATAAAAATAACCCGCAGCGT
>NZ_JBJEXT010000031.1:0-2377 GCF_051886055.1 Mitsuokella apri
GCACCGTCACCCGTGATGTTCAGGCAGGTACGGAACATATCGAGGACACGGTCGATGCCGGCGACGAGGGCGAGACCTTCCATCGGGAGGTTGACGCTCTGCAGGACCATGGCGAGCATGATGAGACCGGCACCCGGCACACCTGCCGTACCGATGGAAGCGAGCGTACCCGTGAGGACGATCATGGCCATCTGGCCGTACGTGAGGTCAATGCCGAAGACGTTCGCGATGAACAGTGAGCAGACGCCCATGTAAAGAGCCGTGCCATCCATGTTGATCGTGGCACCAAGCGGCAGGACGAACGAGGAAACATCGCGCGAAACGCCGAGCTTTTCCTGCGAGTTCTTCATGTTGACCGGCAGGGCAGCAGCACTCGAGCACGTCGTGAAGGCAATGAGCATGGCTTCACTCATGCCGCGGAAGAACTGCATAGGCGTATGGCCGCCCCAGATTTTGGCAAGGGAAGAATACACGCAGACCGCATGGATGACGCAGCCAACTGCGACGCAGGCAATGACGGAAATCAGCGGCAGCAGGACGGACGGACCGTTCTTGGCGACGACCGGCAGGAGCAGGGCAAAGACACCGATTGGAGCAAAGCTCATGACGATGCCGATGATCTTATAGGAAACTTCTGCACAGGCATCGAAGAATCTGATGAGGAGATCGGCGCGTTCGCCGCCGACCTTCAAAATACCGACGCCGAGGAACAGTGCAAAGACGATGACCGGCAGAATTTCGGCTTTAGCCATGGACTGAACTGGGTTAGCCGGAACCATCGCAACGAAGACCTGCATGATGGAAGGTGCTTCTTTGACCTTGACGACTGCATCCGACGTCATCTGCAGGCCGACACCCGGATGTGCAAGACCTGCAACACCAAAGCCGATGACGATGGCGATAGCCGTCGTGACGAGGTAGAGGCCAATCGTCTTGATGCCGATGCGGCCGAGCTTTGTCGTATCGCCAAGGCTCGTCATGCCGACGACCAGTGAGCAGAGCACAACCGGTACAATCATCATCTTGATGAGGTTGATGAAGATCGTGCCGATTGGGGCAATCCACCAGTTAATGAAGGGAAGTGCAGGTTCGCCCGCAATCAGGCCGACTATGACGGCCAGTACGAGCGCAATAAAAATCTTGATTGATAAGTTCATGAGGCTCACTCCTTTAATTATGATGATGTATGATACCATTTCCTTATCATATTTTTAATTATAGATAAAATGTGCATCTTTGTCCATTAATAGAAGATATGTATACCGTATACATACAATATACAGAAACTGACATCGATTCCTGCGTGTATTGTTGTAAATAATCACTACAACAATAATATTTTCTTCAAAAATAATAGAAAAATACCTCGAAAAATTTTCGGATAAGATGATTGTCAAGGACTCTTACTTATGATATAATTTTTAGCGGTGTAAAAATAGCACGCGGCCTGATCGCTGCCCTGTGCCCCAAAGAGGGTGGTGCAGAGAGATGAAGGACGCGGAAGAAAAAAACAGGAGGTGCACCAACATGGCAGTTATTTCCATGAAACAGTTACTTGAAGCAGGTGTCCATTTCGGACATCAGACGCGCCGCTGGAACCCGAAGATGGCAAAGTACATCTTCACGGAGCGCAACGGCATCTACATCATTGACCTGCAGAAGACGGTCAAGAAGGTTGACGAGGCTTATGCTTTCCTGCGCAGCGTTGCAGAAGAGGGCAAGAGCGTTCTGTTCGTCGGCACGAAGAAGCAGGCTCAGGAAGCCATCAAAGAAGAAGCTACGCGTGCTGGCCAGTTCTATGTCAATGAGCGTTGGCTCGGCGGCATGATGACGAACTTCCGCACGATCCAGAAGCGCATTGCCCGTCTCAAAGAGCTCGAGGCTATGGAAGCAGACGGCACGTTCGAAGTCCTCACGAAGAAAGAGGTTCAGGGTCTCCGTCATGAGATGGAGAAGCTCGAGCAGTACCTCGGCGGCATCAAAGAGATGAACAAGCTGCCGGGCGCACTCTTCATCGTAGATCCGCGCAAGGAGCGCATTGCTGTCGCTGAGGCACGCAAGCTCAACATTCCTATCGTTGCTATCGTTGATACGAACTGCGATCCGGATGAGATCGACTATGTCATTCCGGGCAACGATGACGCTATCCGCGCCGTCAAGCTCCTCACGGGCCGCATGGCTGATGCAGTCCTCGAGGGCCGTCAGGGTGAGGACAGCGAAGCGGAAGCTGCTGAAGCTCCGGCTGCTGAATAAGATTCGATAAAAAGACCGGGAGGGGTAAGGGAGTTATCCCTTGCTCCTCTTTTTTATTAGGAGGAAAAGAACCAATGGCAAAGATTACGGCTGCAATGGTAAAAGAGCTGCGCGAGACCACTGG
>NZ_JBJEXT010000032.1:0-10849 GCF_051886055.1 Mitsuokella apri
CTATATAACGCGTATAACGCGTAAAGCTTGTACATCCATCTCGATATTGTCATTCGTTTTACTCATATTATAGCATAAAGCTATGATAAACACGGTAAGAAAGCGCACAAAAAAACTTCCCGCAGGCGGGGAAGTTTTTTTGTGCATCACATGAAGTGTTCTTTATTTTGTTTTTGCCTTGCAGATGCCATCGGCCCAGTCAAAGAGTTCTGTCAAGTCATAATCGCCGGCATGGCCTTTGCCCCACGGCGAAGCAAAGTCCACGTCATAGCCATGGTCCATGAGAGACAAAGCAAGAATGGCCGGAACGGCCAGCGCCGTATCACGGTCTTTCGCCCCGTGGCGGATGCGCCAGTGCGGAGCCACTGTGACACCTTTTTTGCCGATGAAATACAGCGGGTTCATGCGGCGGATGTCATCCCAGGTCGCCATCGTCGCCCCCGGTGCCGTATCACGCGTCAGGGAAAAGCCCGTAAAATGGCGCGGCGTATTGTCGGACGTGCCGAACTCATCGTTTTCGCCGGAGCTCAAATCGAATTTATCAAAGGCCGGTGCTGCCTTGAGGCGCGTTGCCCAGGCGGCGTACCCGGCGAGGTCAACATCCTTGACATTGCCATCTTCAATAGTCAGCCAGCCAAGGTCCGAAAGGTCTTCCCCTGCATCGAGGGCCGTCTGAGCCGAAGCTGCATAGATGGATTTGATATAATCTGCAAAGGTACCCGTGCCATCTTCATTGAGCGTCAGGGCCCTGCCGTTCTGATCCGTGAGGTTCAGGCTGTTGACATAAGCAGGGAAAAGCGCCTTGAGCTGCTCAGAGGCCGTGATTTCCGCAGCCGTCATCGGCGTGGCAGCGGCTGTTTCCGTCGGGGCATTTTCCGGACGGTCCGTCACGGTGCCATCCTGGGCCTGACCATCGGCTGTTACGGGCTGTACAACGGGCCCCGGTCCCATCGGAATGAGCTTATCCCCAGCCTTGAGAAAGGCTGGCATCTGACCTGGCTGCATCGGAATCATCGGGCTGCCAGATCTCTGATATGCCTCATTGACGCCGTTGAACATCCACTCATAGGCCATATCCGCATGGTCGAGGTTCGTAATCGGGCAGTAGTCCATCGAAGCAAAGATATCATCGCGCTCGCCCGCTGCCCCGACGGCCTTGAGGTCCGCGCTGTATTCTTTGCTGTTGCCCGTTGCGCCGAGCAGGGCAGATAATGCGCCGCCCGCGCTTGTGCCGTCTGAAATGATCTTATCCGTGTCACCGGCTGGCAGACGGTGCCTGTTATGACGCAGATAACGGACCGCGGCCTTATAGTCGACAAGAAAGGCCGGTGCCTTGCCCACATACGTTTTGCCGTCATCGCCTACCGTCGTGCGGCCGCGGACAGCCGGAGCTGCAACGACATAGCCTCTTGCGAGGGCCACGAGCGAAGCGTTCGCGCCGCCGGACATTTTATCGTCTGCACTCGGCTCCTTGATGTCGCCCGGCATATAGCCGCCCACGCCGTTTGGCAGGAAAATCGGTGCCGTCTTAGCCGTATAGCCATTGACCGTGCCGCCCTTTTCAAAATAGGCCTCCGGAATGAAAATGCTCATGGATTCTGAAGCCACCGAAGCCGGCTTCGAGACATACGGGATATTGCGGTAAGCGCGGAAGGCGACATCCTGCCCATTGAGCTGCAGCGTTTCCTTCGTATAATTTTTCGCATTGAACTTCAGGCTGTATTTCTGCTGTTTGGCTGCAGCCTGTTTTTTTGTCGTTGCCTTTGCCGCCGTGGTATTATCCTGTGCTGCTGCCACGTTCTTTACCGCAGCGGTCTGTGCCGCGCCATCTGCAGCAGCTGCCTGCGCTGCCCCTGTCGCAAAGGGCACAGTCAGAGCGCTGACCGCCAGCATCGTCAAAATAGATTTCTTCAGATTCATATCATCCATCCTCTCATCTCATCCAGTCATTTCCTTCATTATATCATGCTATTTTCTATCCAGCATATCCGTCATGAAGGAAGTTGCAGAAGTTCCCGACAAATAGAAAACCGCCATCCAGGGATGGCGGTTTTCTGTTCTCAGTCGAAATTTACGCTTCTCTTTTCTATACACCAAACTGCGTATCAGGTATCAGTATCAGGTGTTCTTGGCAATGACAGCACCGACCACGGCGCCGAGCACAGCGGCGGTCGTGACTTCACCAGTCGAATGCGAGCTGCTCGAACTCTTCTTAGGCGGCTTGCGGTTGTGGTCGTAACGGCCCTGCTCGCCATCGCGGCGCTGATATTCCCAGTTGCGGTCACCTGTATCATGACGGTTATTCTGCTGTTCATAACGCGGCGGCTCGTGGCGCGAGGCAGCCTCGGCCGAAACCGTCAGCGTCGTGCTCGCGATGCCAAAGCTCATGAGGCCTGCAAGGGCGAGGGCCATGCTCTTTTTCCACGCTTTTTTGATATTCTGGATTTTCATAAGGATCGCTCCTCTCATTTTCTATTCCATAGCAAGGGGCTTTTTGCCTTCCTTGATGATGGCTCTATTTTAAAGCGGCGAGCTTGCAATCCCTTTAATCGGACGTTGGATTTTCGTTAAATCTTTTCCTGCCCAAGAATATCAGAAATACGAAAGAAAGTTGCGCGCAATAGCCGATAAATAGCGTTCCCGCGGCCAGATGGCAGCCAGACGCGTATAAAGGGATTTTTCCTTTATGACCTTGCAGTGCAGATTGTCATGCGCCGCCAGAGAAAAGGCAGACTGCGGCGCGATGGCAACGCCGAGTCCCGCATTGGCCCAGAGAATGGTCGTGCGGGCATCATCATTGAGGCAGCAGACATCCGGCGTAAAGTCATGGGCCGCAAAGGTATCCATGAGCAGCTGCTCAAAGCGGCGATAGAGTATTAACGGTTTTTCCGCGAGTTCTTCTGCCTCTATTTCTGTTTTCGTCTCATCCCAGTCGAGTTCCGGCGTCATCGCGGCAATCATGGGCTCCGGCTGACGGTACTTGCAGTTAAAATGCACCGCGTTAAAAGGCGTGCGCACGATGCCGATTTCGATGATGCCTTTTTCAAGCAGATTGATGAGCTGATATGTATTGCCATCGTGAATTTCAAAACGCACATGCGGAAAATGTTCGCGAAAAGACTGCATGCCCTCATTCTGCAGGACATTGCCGGATGATGACACAGTCCCAAGTGACAGTGTCCCGCGTGTGCCCTGTTTCATATCCTGCATTTCTCTTTTTGTCATCGCGGCCATGTCGAGCAGCTGTGCTGCGCGCTCCGCAAGCAGCCTTCCCGCATCGGTCAGCTCGATGTGATGCGGTCCGCGGCGGAAGAGCTTCATGCCAAGTTCATCCTCGAGCATTTTCATCTGGCTGCTCAGGGGCGGCTGAGCCATATGCAGCCGGCGGGCGGCCGCTGTAATCTGACGTTCTTCTACAATGGCGAGAAAATAACGCATCTGCTTTAAATCCATAGTACCTTCATTCCTCTCTTGACTTCATATTGTTCTCAGATGGCAATAACGGGATACCGATACGCGTGATATACTCACTGGGATTGGCGGTCCCCAAATCCTCAATGATGCTTTCCTCATAAGAAAACGCGCCTGCCTGCAAATCGGGATGTGACAAAAGATACTGACGCAGTTTTTGATAAGAAGCATGCGTCGCCATATAGTCACCTGAAAAATACGTCACAAGGTAGCTGCCGGCCGGCCGGACCGCACAAAACTCCGCTGGCACATTCTGCAGGGATTTTGTCGTCACGGTAAAAAAACGTGTCAGGATATGCTCATGCCCCTGCAGAATATCTTCTTTTGCTGCCATAGCGCCAAATGCCGTGCCAGTCGTCAGATTATGCTCCAGCATATAGCGCATATGCTCCATGATAATGCGCTCCACACTGCCCTGATTCCCCTGAAGCATGAATTTACGCACGGAGCGCGAATAAATGAGTTTGGCCGCCGGCCATTTCTCGATGACCACTTCACCGCAGCGAATATTTTTGACAAGGGCGAGAGTATGACGCTGATTGCGCACAATCTCCTTCATATATTGAAGCTTGCAAATCTCTTCATCCAGCCAAGTCTCCTGTTCCGCGAGCAATTTTTCAAGCCCTGCCGGACTGCGGTGTTCCATATATTCCTTGATTTCCGAAAGGTCCAGCCCCATCTGACGCAGCATGCGGATCATGATGAACGGATAACACTGCCTTACCGAATAATAGCGATAGCCATTTTCGCCAACATGGTCCGGTGAAAAAATGCCCTGCTCATCATAATAATGAAGCGTACGCTTATTGACGCCGCAGAGTTTGGCAAATTCTCCTGTGTGGAAACTCAGACCGCGTTCCATTTCGAGCCCTCCTTGACTTTACAGTGACTGTATACTTTACCATGAGTATAGAACATTTTTCTGAAAGGATCTTGATAACATGAATACCGCTTTGAAATCGCCGCTCGGCAGGCATTTCAAACTTTTGAGCCTGCTGCGCTTTGCCCTGCCGTCCATTGGCATGATGATTGTCATCTCCCTCTACACGGTAACGGACGGCATTTTCATCGGGCGCTTTGCCGGCAGTGATGCACTGGCGGCTTCGAATATTGTTTATCCTGTCATCAATCTCGTGCTCGGTCTTGCCATCATGATGGCCTCGGGCGGCTCGGCCCTCGTGGCCAAGAATCTCGGCGAAGGGAATCTTTCGGCTGCACGCCGCCGCTTTTCTCTGCTCGCCGTCGTGACCTCGGTCATGGCAGGTTTTTTCGCCCTGCTGGCCTTTCTGGCAGGCGACGGACTGCTCGTTTTGCTCGGCGCTTCTGAGGCTCTGCTTGCCGACTGCCATGTCTACCTTTATGCCCTGCTGCCTTTCTATCCCTTTGCCGCCCTGATGATTCTCTTCAATGCCTTTTTCATTGCCGACGGCCGGCCCACGCAGGGATTTATCGTATCCATTCTGGCTGGTCTCACCAATGCCGGTCTCGATTACCTTTTTCTCGCGCATTTCGGACTTGGCATCATAGGTGCCGGCCTTGCTACAGGCATTGCCGACCTGCTGGCAGCCAGTATCGGACTCGTCTATTTTTCCCGCTGCAGCCGTCTGCTGCGTTTTACCAGACCCGTCCTTGAATGGCGCGCACTCGGTCAGGCTGCTTACAACGGCAGCTCGGAGCTCGTCACACAGCTTTCCGTCGGCATCACGACCTTTCTCTTCAATATTATCACGTTCCGCTATGCCGGTGCGGATGGCGTAGCCGCTATTTCGGTTATTCTCTATGCGGAAATGCTGCTGACTTCTGTTTACATGGGTTTTGTGAACGGCACCGCGCCCATTTTCTCCTATCATTTCGGTGCGCGTGCTTTTCATGAGCTTCTGCGCCTCGTCAAGCTAAGCCTTGCCATCATTGCGTTTTTTGCCCTGCTTTCCTTCGGGCTGGCCCATTTCTCAGCAGCGCCCCTTGTTTCCCTGTTTCTGCCGGAAGGCGGCCATGTCTATGACATCACCCTGGCTGGCTTTCGTCTCTTCTCCTTTTCCTTCCTGCTCTGCGGCTTCAATCTCTTCATCTCAGGCTTCTTTACGGCCATTTCCGACGGCAGGACCTCAGCCCTGATGTCCTTTGCCCGCAATCTTTTAGGCATTGCCATCTATCTCCTGGCGCTGCCTGAAATACTCGGACTCACTGGCGTCTGGCTGGCCGTGCCGGCTGCCGATGTGACAGCCTTACTGCTCGGCATTTTCCTCCTGCTGTCGCACCTGCGCGATTTCACACAGAGACACGAAGTCCGCACCATCTCATAAAATAAAACATAGAAAAAATCCGCATCGTTTTTTTCGATGCGGATTTTTTCGCGTTCTTTATTCAATGTTTCACGTGAAACATTTATGCTTTTGCACCCGTGGAGTACATCGGAATCTTTTCTGGATTATCCTTGATGGTCCAGACACCGCACGGGCAGACGCCGGCGCAGATGCCGCAGCCGATGCAGCGGTTCGGATTGCTCGTGTACTCAATCGTGCCATCCTCATGCTCGATGCGGTCGATGGCTTTTTCCGGACACGATTCAAGGCACATCTTGCAGTCGCGGCAGGTACCGCAGCTTACGCAGCGCTTGTAATCGCTGACCGGATCGCCGAGCTCGCAGTGATGGCATTTCTCGAAATAGGCCTTGGAAAGACGCTCAGCCGGAACCTGTTTCTTTTCTGGGAACGGCTTGTATTCCTTGCCCATGACATACTGGTCAACGTACCAGGCTGCCTTGCGGCCGCTGCCGATGGCATCCGTCAGACGGCCCGGCTTGATCGTATCACCGGCCGTGAAGACGCCGTCCATGATGGAAAGGTCTTTGTGCGGCACGAGCCAGCTGTTGCGGAAATACTCAATGCCTTCATCCTCCGGCAGGAAGTCGAGGACCGGCTGCTCACCGATGGAAACGATGACCTGATCGGCTTCAATGAAGCGGCCATCGTTGCCGTACACGCCTTCCGGCGTGATTTTGCTCGTGAAGAACGGCCAGACAATCTTGCCGCCCAGACCTTCGAAGTAAGCAATTTCCTTGGCAAAAGCGGCTGGCTTCTGCACATCGACGGCGATGACGGACTCTGCGCCCATCTCATAAGCACCGCGGCAGGTATCCATGCCGGAGTTGCCGGCACCGATGACGACGACCTTTTTGCCCGTCTTCGGATGTTCGCCGCGGTTGATGGCCTTGAGGTACTCGAGGCCCATCGTCAGGTACTCCACACCTTCCCACGGGAAGAAGCGCGACTTCGTGCCGCCCGTAGCCACGACGACAGCGTCGCTGGCTTCGCGGATCTTGTCGAACTTCTCGCGGTCTACCTTGCAGCCCTCGACGAATCTGACACCAACGCTCTCGATGCGCTTGAGCTCGGATTCCAGCAGTTCGTGCGAGAGACGGCCGCGCGGGATGACCTGCTCAAGCTTGCCGCCGATATGGTCCGCGTCATCATAGACCGTGACTTCATGTCCCTTGCGGACGAGCTGCCAGGCCGTCGAAAGACCCGCGACACCGCCGCCGATGATGCCGATTTTCTTGCCCGTATGCTCTTTCGGCGGCTCGACTTTCGTGAAAGCGGAGCTGTAGCCGAGGTCGCCAATCTGGATTGGCTCATCAATCGTGCCGCGCGTGCAGGCGTCCATGCAGGGATTCGGGCAGACCGAACCGCAGACGGAACCCGGGAACGGCGTATAATCGAGTTCGAGCTGGATGGCCTTGTCGAGCTCGCCGTTGCGGATGTATTTATAACGCAGCTGCGTCGGAATGCCCGTCGGGCAGTTGAATTCGCAGGGTGCAGCGTACTGCGCGTTGTCCCAGCTCGGCACGCGCAGGCGGTAAAGGCCATGCGAAATCGTGTTGTGCACGGCAAAATCATCATGGGCAACGTCGGAGAAAATGCCGCCCTTTACCCACTCATGCAGGCGGAAGGACTTGAGGTCCGGCGCTGGTTTTGGCTTGCGCTCCGCACGCGTCAGCGGACGCAGCTTATGCCACTCGCTCCAGTTCGTCAGTTCTTTCTCAAGCTCCGGACGTTCGATATGTGCGAGGAAGTCGCCCATGCCGCCCGCGAGGAAGGCAATATCGTCATCATTGAGGGCTTCGCAGACGATGTCCGCCGGATGCGTGCCAATCGGGCCGCGCACGTAAACGACGCCGCCGACCATGCCGACGCAGGCGCGTTCGCCGAGGACCGAGTCGAACTCCGCACTGTCATAGCCGCAGACAACAGCCTTGCCGCCGCCCATGAACTCGAACGAGAATGAACCGACATTCTTCAAAATCCAGAGTTCCGGTTCTTCATAAAGAGGATCGTGCTTCATCAAAGAGCCCGTACGCGTGCCGCCGCGGCCGCCGATGAAGATTTTGCCGCCTGAGGAGCAGTGACCGGCAGTATCGCCGGCATCGCCCTTGACGGTGATGATGCCGCCGGCGTTGAGCCAGCCGACATCTGCAGAAGTCGATTCCTCAATGACGATTTCCGTATTCGGCAGGCACATGGAGCCAGTGCGCTGGCCGGCATTCCAAACGTGGAAATGCAGCTTCTTGCCTTCCGGATGCCAGAGCGGACCGCCGATATCATGCTGACCGGAGGCCTTGATTTCAAAATCCGTCTCGCCCTGCTTGACGGCTTCGCCGATGGCCAGGAGCAGGTCCTGGGTGGACATGCGTTCATGTCCTTTCATGGTATCTATCTTAAACATTAAGCTCTCCTCCTGCTATCAGCAAACGTACTGGATGCCAAGTTTGTCTGCCACGGCCTTGTCGGTCGAGACGAGTGCGTCGCTGCGGCCGATTGGCAGCGAACTGTTGCCGATTGGCGCCATGAGCTTCTTGAGCTCCGTATCGAAGGTCAGTACATAATCGACGATCTTCTGTGCGCCGCGGTCGATATCGAGGCGTTTAACAAGGCGCGGGTCCTGCGAGCAGATGCCCATCGGGCACTTGCCGGTGTTGCAGGAATTGCAGCGGCCCTGCTCGTTGCCGATGCAGCCGAGCAGCTGAATCAGGATCTTGCCGCAGAACACGCCGTTGGCACCGAGGCACATCATCTTGAAGGCATCTGCCGCAGCATTGCCCGTCATGCCGATGCCGCCGCCGCCGTAAAGCGGAATCTGGCCCTGCAGGCCCTGCTTGACAGCTGCGAGATAGCAGTCGCGGATTTTCGAAACGACCGGATGGCCCGTGTGGTCAAGCGAGACCTCGTTGGCTGCACCCGTGCCGCCCTGAATGCCGTCGATGAAGAAACCGCCGCAAATCTTATACGGGTCACGCAGCAGGTTGTTGTAAACCGAAACCGACGTAGCCGAAGCCGCGCATTTGATGGCGACCGGTACGCGGAAACCAAAGGCTGCATTCATCGAAAGATGCATCTTCTGGACCGATTCCTCGATGGAATACAGGCCCTGATGGTTTGGCGGCGAGGCCAGCGTTGCCTTCGGTACACCGCGGATAGCCTGTACGTGCTCGGCGACCTTTGCCTCCGGCAGCAGACCGCCGTCGCCTGGTTTTGCACCCTGACCAATCTTGATGAGGACGCCCGCAGGGTCCGTCTTCATATGCGGCATGGCCTTGATGATGCGGTTCCAGCCGAAATGACCGGAAGCGATCTGGATGATGAAGTATTTGAGATAATCCGATTCGAGAAGTTTTACCGGCATGCCGCCTTCACCAGAGCTCATGCGGACCGGCAGGCCGCATTTCTCATTGAGGTAGCCAACAGCCAGTGCTACGGCTTCCCAGGCACGGGTTGAAAGAGCACCGATGGACATATCGGAGAAAATCAGCGGATAAATCCAATGAACCGGCGGCGTATGCTTCGTCTCGACGAGCTTGCCGTCTTTAATGGCAAAGGGCAGTTCTTTTGCCGAGAGCACGCGGCCAAACGGGGAACGAATATCGAACGTATGGCGCGCAGCATCGAGCGACGGGTCCGTCATCTGTGAGATACGGCCGACCACGATGGAGTCGAGCGTGCGCTGTGCGTTGAGGTTCGTACGGCCGCCGCGTTTAATCGGGCCGTGGTCCTTCGAGAGCAGGGTCTTGCGCGTATCGGGGTTGCGCACCGGATGAATAGCATCATTCGGGCAGACCTTCTCGCAGATCCCGCAGCCGCGGCAGTAATCCGTGAGGCTGGCCACCTGCTTGATGACCGGGCGGACCTGATGAATTTTCTTCGGCTCCGGCAGCGGCTTTTCCGATACTGTCAGGGACTGGCCGCGGACTGCTACTTTGATGGATTTAAAGGAGCAGGAAGCGACGCAGCTGCCGCACATCGTGCAGCGGTCGGGATGATATTCGATTATCCATGGGAGATCATTTACGCCCACATCTTGAGTCTTTACTGCTTCCATCTCTGTACCTCCAGGTCGTTGTCGATGACAACGATTTCGCGTTCATTCGGGTAGATATCCTTTGTCTCATCACGGTCCGGCATGATTTCATTGAGGCCGCAGACCTCGGACGAAATGGCGACCATGTCATCCGTGCGTCCTACGACAACAGGACGCAGCTTCTTGGAATCACAGCACGTGATCATCTTCTTGTCCGGCAGGACGCCGATGATCGTGTTCGGGCCGTTGATTTCGAGGTTCGCCAGGCTCTGGCGGATGGCAATGAGCACATCCTTATCCGGACGTTTCTCGATTTCTTCAAACGGCAGCGGCGTAATGACGTGCTTGTAATACGTCAGCGGCCATTTGAGCTCGTGATGAACGTAATGGAGGGTATTGAGGAAGCACTGCGAATCGGACTCAAAGCCGATGTAGCCGCGGTGCAGGGATTTCTGGAATTCCTTGTTCTTTGTATAGAAGGTATTCTCGCCGTTTGCACAGAGCGTATAGCCCTGCAGGAAGAACGGATGGGCCGCATAGCGGACGATATCGTAGTTCGTGTTCTGACGGCACTGGGCAACGATGGATTTTGCTACGAGACAGCCATTGTCATCCCAGAGATGGAAATACGTGGCAATATCGCGCGGGTCGCCGATTTCCTTGAGCGTCAGCACATCCGGCCAGAACGAATAAACAAAACCGGCATTTTCTTTTTCGAGCAGCTTGCGCAGTGCCAGGCGCGTATCGAGCAGCAGGTCTTCCTTCTGCTCTTTCGTCATATGCTCCGCATCTTCCGGATAATCGTAATTGCGGAAGATGTAATACGGCATAGCCTGAATATCAAGTCCCGGGCGTTTGTCCGGCACCGGAATCCACTCGGCCAGCTGTACGAAGTTATGCGTATCCATGTACTCTTCAACAAGCTGAGCACCACGCTGCGTGCAGGCAAGCGATAACAGCGGTTTATCCTTATAATTGGAAAAGATTCCGTACAGGTCCTGCATGACCATGGCGAAACCTGAGTTAT